>DCSW01000086.1 GCA_002325825.1 Collimonas sp. UBA1456 | reverse complement strand
TTTGGCTGTCTTGAAAAATGCAGAAAACTTTGGAAAAATTGTGGGGTTCAGCTCAATACCAGGCTGCAATTAGTCAATTTTTCTTTCCTCGCTTTAATTATTAGATTGAAAAAATGTTGGGAAGATTTCGAACAGACTCTAAGAACAGGCATTCAATCAAATAGTCGCAGACTTCACTACCGTCATCGGAGCATATTTTTCTTTCAGGTTATGTAGAATATTATCCAAGGTAACGCCCGAATTGACCGGATCGTCCATCACCAGGATTCAGCCGAACAAAGCGCCGGGATTCATTGTGATGAGCTTGCTGATATCAAGTTTTTACTGCACACCGTACCCACCGTCTTCATGGTAAGAACTGGTCGAAAAAATCGCCAACGGCACATCGAAAATACGTCGCCCGGACGCAAGCCGCCACGTACCAGGAACAGCACCTGATGGAACTGCCAGCCGGAGGCATAGACGTTCCAGAACCAGTTTTTTAATGATGCGGTGATCTGTATCACACGAGACCCACAGGTGCTGATCGTCTGATTTGTTCATCATCTTGCGTTTATTTAAATGGATGACGCAGAACGATAGTTTCCTCACGATCCGGCCCGGTCGACACTATATCGATGGGCACGCCTACCAATTCTTCGATCCGCTTGATATAAGCGCGGGCGACAGCCGGCAACACGTCTATCGATTTAGCGCCAACCGTCGACTCGCTCCAGCCGGGCATTTCTTCATAGATAGGCTGGCAAAGTATGGATTCTTCAGCACCGACCGGAAAAATATGCACGGTCTTGCCGTTAAGTCTATAGCCGGTACACAGCTTCAGCGTTTCCAGGCCATCCAGCACATCCAGCTTGGTCAGACACATGCCGGACACGCCATTGATTTGTACCGAACGCTTCAGCAACGCTGCATCGAACCAACCACAACGACGGGGACGGCCGGTCACTGTGCCGAACTCATGACCGACGCTGGCCATATGCTTGCCGACGCCTTGATCGGTTGGCAGCTCAGACGGAAACGGACCGGAGCCGACGCGCGTGGTGTAAGCCTTAGTGATGCCAAGGATGTAATGCAACATGTTCGGGCCGACACCACTGCCGGCAGCGGCATTGCCGGCCACGCAGTTGCTCGATGTGACGAACGGGTAAGTACCATGATCAACGTCCAGCAAGCTGCCCTGAGCACCTTCGAACAGCAAGCTGGCGCCGCCGTTGTAGGCTGCGTACAGGTCGCTCGACACATCGGCCACCATCGGGCGCAGACGTTCGACGTTTGCCAGCGCATCGTCCAGCGTCTTTTGATAATCGACGGCGGGCGCTTTGAGGTAATTGGTGAGGACGAAATTATGGTATTCGAGATTGGCTTTCAGCTTTTCCGCGAAACGTTCTTCGTTGAGTAGATCGGCCACGCGGATAGCACGACGGGCAACCTTGTCTTCATAAGCTGGACCAATTCCCTTGCCGGTAGTGCCGATCTTGGCATCGCCGCGCCCCGCTTCCCGCGCCGCATCGAGTGCGGTGTGGTATGGCAAGATGATCGGGCAGGCCTCGGAAATTTTCAGACGCGACGCCACCTCAACACCGGCCGCCTGCAGTTTGTCGATCTCGCGTAGCAGATCGGGCACCGACAGCACGGCGCCATTGCCGATGTAGCAGGCGACGCCTGGCCGCATGATACCGGATGGAATCAACTGCAATACAGTCTTGTGACCGCCAATCACCAATGTATGGCCAGCGTTATGCCCACCCTGAAAACGCACAACTGCCTGCGCGTGATCGGTCAGCCAATCAACGATCTTGCCTTTTCCTTCGTCGCCCCATTGGGTACCAATCACAACGACGTTTTTTGTGGTGCTTTTCTGTAACATCACTTAGTCCAAATTTTGTAGAATCCAGTTTCCATTTTCGAGCACGACAGCACGGTCGCAATCGAACTCGTCTTGATCGTTTTCATGGCCGGGCAGGCTCTGGATCACAACTTCCCCAGCCTTGCGCAATTCAACGATTTTTTCTTTCAAGCCTGCGTCTACCCCCCCCCACGGAGCATGAATCGCGCGCTTGCGTACCGCCACGGGAACCAGCCTCGCGAACTCCCGCAAATCCATAGAAAAACCTGTCGCCGGACGCGGACGACCAAAGGCCGCACCAACGTCGTAACGGCCACCGCGCGCCAATGCATTCGGCAACCCAGGCGCATACGCAGCAAAAATTAAGCCGCTCTCGTAATGATACCCGCGTAAGTCAGCTAAATCGACCGTCACGCAATCTTTCCCCGCCGCTTCGGCCAGGGTTTCTAGTTCATCCAGTGCCTTGCCGATGGCTGGCAGCTCCGGCAGTACCTGCCGCGCCTGCTTGAGGACACTAGCATCGCCGTATAAACCAGGCAGTGCCAGCAGCGCAGCACGGGTTTCCGGCTTGTAGTTGACGCTGATGGTACGCAAACCTGTCAAATCCTTGGCTTCAAGCAATGCCACCAGCTCGGCCTCATTCACCTTGGCGGCATCGTCGCCTGCGATGATGGTACGCAAAATGCCGACATGGCACAGATCCAAGCGCACCTGAGTAATACCCGCCAAAGCCAGGGTCGCCAGCAGCAGCTCCTGCATTTCGACATCCGCTTCCAGGCCCAGGTGGCCATAGATTTCAGCGCCGATTTGCAACGGCTCACGTGTAGCATGCAAGCCAGATCGACGAGTATGCAACACACTGCCGACATAGCACAAGCGAGTAATCGATTCGCGGTTGAGCAAATGAGCGTCGATACGCGCCACCTGGATTGTCATGTCGGCACGAATGCCGAGAGTGCGCCCCGACAACTGATCAACTAGCTTGAAAGTACGTAAGTCGGTATGTTGGCCGACGCCGGCCAGTAGCGATTCCAGATATTCCAGCATCGGCGGCATCACCAACTCATAACCGTACAAGTGGAAATTATCCAGTATCAGTCGACGCAAATTCTCTATCTTGCGCGCTTCCGACGGCAAGACATCGGCAATATTTTCAGGGAGAAGCCAATTTAGCATATAAAGATTATATTTTAGAAAAAATTTCCCTAAAAACTGACACTTAAGTTCTTATCGGAACAACATCATTAATAATCACCGGCGCAGTTATTTGGAAAGCCAAACAGTGACGCCTCGAAAATAAGGAATGGCGCCCCAAGCGAAGGCGCCATTCCCGTGCAGTTATTTATCGTCGTTCCTGATGCGACTTAATTACGGTTAATTTGTTTTTTGATAGCTGCAGCAGCGCCGCCGACCGGACTCCGGAAATACTTGAAGAATTCCGAATTCGGATCAATCACCATCAGATCTTGGCGAGTCTTGAAGCTGGCGCGGTATGCTTCCAGACTACGATAAAACTTGTAGAACTCGGGATCTTGTCCGAATGCCTTGGCATAAATCTGCGAAGCCTTGGCGTCACCTTCACCACGCATTTTTTCTGCGTCGCGATAGGCTTCCGCCAGGATCACCGTACGCTGCTTGTCGGCATCGGCACGAATTTTTTCCGACTCAGCAGAACCGGTAGAACGCAATTCGTTGGCTACCCGCAGACGTTCGGATTTCATCCGATCGTAAACCGAGGAGTTGATCTGATCGACATAATCGACTCGCTTCAAACGCACATCAATGATATCAACACCGATCTGCTTGGATTCATCTTGCACCTTTTGACGAATCGAGTTCATCACCTTGCCACGCTGACCGGAAATCACTTCGCGCACGGTACGCTTAGTGATCTCATCATTCAAGGCTGCCTTGACGATTTGCGACATGCGATCCTGAGCGCGTTTTTCGTCACCGCCGAAACTGACGAAATACAGTTTCGGATCATTGATACGCCATTTGACAAAAGCATCGATCAGGATATTCATTTTCTCGGCTGTGATGAAACGGTCGGTATCCGGTGGATCGATAGTCAGGATGCGCTTATCCAGGAACAGCACGTTCTGGAACGGCGGCGGCAGCTTGAAATTCAAGCCTGGATCGCTGATGACCTGTTTGACTTCGCCGAAGGCAAACAAAATGGCGTACTGACGCTGATTGACCACGAAGATCGTCGACGACAACACCATCAGAACGATAAATGTACCTATAACAGCTACAATAAAACGATTCATTATCGGCCCTCCCTATCACGAAAGTCGCGGCTATCACGAGAGCGATCATCAGCTTGCGCGCGCGATTCCGTCGGTGCCACAATATCCTTTAACGCTGGTGCCGAAACGGATCCAGAAGCTGTGTCGGCAGCGCCAGCGGCACTGCTATTCGATATCGCACTAGCCGCCGATTGCGAGATCAGCTTGTCCAATGGCAAATACAATAAATTGTTGCCGCTCTTAGCGTCAACAATCACTTTTGTTGTGTTAGCAAAAATTTGTTGCATGGTATCCAAGTACATACGATCGCGCGTCACTGTCGGCGCTTTCTGATATTCATTCAAGATCTGCTTAAAACGTGAAGCATCACCCTCGGCATTAGCCGTTACCCGTGCACTATAAGCCTCAGCTTCCTCCAGCAAGCGCGACGCAGCGCCGCGGGCCTTTGGAATAACGTCGTTGGCATATGCCTGGCCTTCGTTCTTTTGCCGCTCACGGTCCTGCCCAGCCTTGACTGCATCGTCAAAAGCAGCCTGGACTTGCTCCGGTGGCTGTACGCCCTGCATCGTGACATTGGTGATCTGCACACCAGCCTTATAGCGATCCAGTATCTGCTGCATCAATTGGCTGGTATCCTGCGCCACTTTTTCACGGCCTTCATACAGTACAAAATCCATCTTGTTTTTGCCGACGATCTCGCGAATCGATGTTTCAGCAACTTGGCGCACTGTTTCTTCTGGATCGCGGATATTGAAAATCCAGTCTGAAGCGCTTTTCAGCGTGTATTGCACCGCAAACTGAATGTCGATGATGTTTTCATCATCAGTCAGCATCAGGGCTTCCTTCGGCTGCTTGTTCTTGGCATTGGCGCGATACCCGACCTCAACCGTCCGCACTTGCGAGACATTGACGATTTCGTGGCTTTGGATCGGATATGACCAGCGCCAGTTAAAGCCCGGTGTGGTCGAATGACTATATTTGTCGAACGTCATGACAACCCCGGTCTGACCTTCCTGCACCGTAAAAAAGCCGCTTGCCAGCCACAGCAGGAACGCCACCACGGCAATCGCACCGACGCCGATACCGGCACCTTTCAAATCCGAATTAAAACCGCCGCCGCTGGAATCGCCGCCACCACCATTTTTGCTGCCAAGCAGGCGTTTCAGACGCTGATTAAAATCTTGCCACAGCTTATCCAGATCTGGAGGGCCATTATTTGGCTTTTTGCCATTGTTATTTTGCTTGTTGTCATTTTGCGAATTACGACCCCATTGCGGGTCATTCAGCGAAAATTTCAAGCCCAGTTTTTTGAATAAGATACCAAGCATTCGATCGTTATCTTTAAGTAAATGAATAAGGGGTTGGAATGCTCTTTAGAGGCCTGTGTCAGGGGCGATGATTTAGTGCTATCTCACACCTGTCTAATGTACTGTTCCTCGATCTCTGCAACCGGAGTCGAATAATTCAGCAGCTCCTGATTTTGCGTCACAAATTCGACGATTATCTACCGCAACAAATCAAGACCGATACCTTTTTTTCGCGCTAATAAAAACTCGTTGAATTTTATCATACCCATCATGTTCCACCGCTGGCGTCAGTTCTGCCGCATCAATTTTATTCCACACCAAAATCTGCGGAATATGATCTGCGTCAATTTTCTTGAGCACCAGGTTGACTTTCTTGATCTGCTCCACTTGCACAGGGTTGGCGGCATCGATCACATGTAATAGCAAATCGGCAGGAATGATTTCTTCCAGCGTTGCACGAAATGCCGCAACTAGTTGGGGAGGCAATTCGCGAATGAAACCGACGGTATCGGAAATCACCATGCTGCCCGCCTCGCCGAGATAAACGCACCTGGAAGTGGTATCCAGAGTTGCAAACAACTAGTCCGCAGCGTACACCCCAGCTTTCGTCAGCGCATTAAACAGGATTGATTTGCCGGCATTAGTGTAACCGACAAGCGAAATGGAAATGGCCGAACTACGACGGCGCGCACGCCGTTGAGTGTCGTGCTGCCTATGCAATTTTTCCAACCGTGCGCGCAAAACCTTGACGCGATCGCCCAACAGGCGACGATCGGTTTCAAGCTGGGTTTCACCTGGACCACGTAAGCCGATACCATCTTTTTGCCGTTCAAGATGAGTCCAGCCGCGTATCGGGCGCGTCGCCAAATGCTGCAATTGAGCAAGCTCTACTTGCACCTTACCCTCATGGCTTTTAGCTCTTGTGGCCAAGACATCAAGTATCAGGCTGGTACGATCGAGGACACGCACCTTGAGAACGCGCTCAAGATTACACTGCTGCGCCGGTGATAAAGTATGATTAAAAATGACGATATCGAGCCCATCATCGAGCACCGCATCGGCAATTTCCTGCTCCTTTCCGGAACCGATAAACAGAGAGGCATCGGGACTGCTGCGCTTATCGATGATCGTCACCGTAGGCACCGCACCAGCCGAACTGGCCAGCAAGGAAAGCTCGTCCAGACTTGCGACAAAGTCGCCTTTACCGAATTCGACTCCAGCTAGCGCTGCACGCATAGAGATAACCGTAACGCTGTCGCAATCGACAGCAATTGTTTATTCTGCTTCAGATTCAAGATTCAGATTGACAGCGCGTGCAGGAACTACGGTTGAGATGGCGTGCTTGTATACCATTTGGGTAACTGTATTACGCAGCAAAACGACGTATTGATCAAAAGATTCAATATGGCCTTGAAGCTTGATGCCGTTGACAAGATAGATCGAAACCGGGACATGCTCTTTACGTAAGGCGTTTAAAAACGGGTCTTGTAACAATTGCCCTTTATTACTCATGGCTACTCCACTGTGGTGTTGTGATTAGAAGTGAAACGAAACTGCCTATAGAACCGATAAGATCTTAAGTAAAGGCCTTGGTTAGTGTTTAATGAATGTAAACTATTTTCTTATTTACTGCCAATGGAAAAATTATTTTTCCTGACGCGCATAGGGGTTTCTACTGGATCTGAGCTCGATGCGTAATGGGGTGCCGACCAGCGAAAAAGTTTCCCGGAAATGCTTCTCGAGATAACGCTTATAGTTATCTTCAATAGATTCCAGTGCATTACCGTGAATAACGACAATAGGTGGATTCATACCGCCCTGATGGGCGTAGCGCAGCTTTGGACGTATCGAGCCTTTACGGCGAGGCTGCTGATGCTCAACCGCTTCGATCAGCGCCCGCGTCAATCTCGGTGTAGTCAGATTCGACATTGCTGCAGCATACGCCGAATCGATCGACTTCATCAGCGGCGTGATACCTGTCGATTTCAGTGCCGAGATGAAATGGAATTTCGCGAACGACAGGAAATTCAGCTTGCGATCCATGTCCGTCTTGATCTCGTCGCGACGATCACCGGTCAAGCCATCCCACTTATTGACGCCGACCACTAATGCGCGGCGCAACTCCAGTACAAAACTAGCGATGTGCGCATCTTGCTCGGAGATATCCTGTTGCGCATCCAAGAGCAACAGGACAACGTTAGCTTCCGAAATAGATTTCAAAGTCTTAACTACCGAAAACTTCTCGATTGCCTCGAATACCTTGCCACGACGACGAATGCCAGCGGTATCGATCAGTGTGTATTTCTTGCCATCACGCTCGAATGGAATCTCGATCGAATCGCGAGTGGTGCCAGGCATATCGAATGCAATGACGCGTTCCTCGCCCAGCAAGGCGTTAACCAAGGTCGACTTGCCGACATTCGGCCGGCCGACAATAGCAATCTTGATACCACGGTCCTTGTCTTCGGGTTCTGCTTCTTCAGTCGGACGCTGAGAGAACGCCAGATCGAGCGACTCTTCCAATAAATCAGCGACGCCATCACCATGCGCGGCGGAAATGACATAGGGGTCACCCATGCCTAACTCGTAGAACTCGGCAGTCACCGAGGTGTACTGCATACCTTCTGACTTGTTGACCACCAGCATGACCGAGCGCCCGGATTTGCGCAGGAAATCGGTAATAGTCTTATCGTGCGGCATCAGGCCTTGGCGGCCATCAACGATAAAAATCACGATATCTGCTTCTGCCACGGCTTGCTTGGTCTGCTTCGCCATCTCGTGCATGATGCCGTCTTTGGCAACTGGCTCGAAACCCCCTGTATCAATCACTAGGAATGGCCGTTCGCCGACCCGCCCTTCGCCGTAATGGCGATCGCGAGTCAGGCCGGGCAAATCAGCGACCAACGCGTCACGGGAACGAGTCAGACGATTGAATAACGTCGACTTGCCAACATTGGGCCGTCCTAGTAGTGCAATTACTGGCTTCATTGAATTGTTACTCTGCCGCAAAAGCGATCAAGGTTCCTGCTTTGGTTTGAAAAATCGCATTGGAACCCACAACGATCGGAGTCGGCAGCACAGCGCTACTGTCTGCACGAACACGTCCGATAAGGGCACCATTTTCACTGGACAAGAAATGAATATATCCCTCAAAATCACCAACCACAACTGAATGACCCAGAACTACCGGGGTTGTCAGTACACGATTGGCGAGCTGCTTGTTTTCCCATACTACCGCACCGCTGTCTAATGAGAATGCGCTTACCGCGCCGTTCTCATTAGCAGCATAAATAGTTCGATCATCGGCGCCTATGCCGACATCACTGGAAAACGGTTTGACCCAGTGGACGGTGCCGCTGCCGGCATCAAAACAACCGATCCGGCCTTGGTACGCCACGGCGCAGACCCGACGTCCGACGATAACCGGCGTACCCGATGCATCGACTATGCGCTCAAGTTCGGTCATACCGCGCGGATCACCAATCGCCATTTCCCACCATGGATCGCCATTGGCAAGGTTCAATGCCGACAAACGCCCACCAGGCAACGACAGGAAGGTAGCCTGAGGAACAACCAGAACGCCGGAAGCTGAACGCAAGGTCAGCGATGGCAGTGTGCGCAATACAGCCCAGCGACGTTCGCCAGTATCGGCATCATATGCTGAAATTCGGTTGTCGAGGCTGCGCACGATCACCAGGCCTTGACCAACGCCAGGTGCCGATAGAATTTCGCTCGACACCTGGGCTTGCCAGCGTTTTTTACCTCGTGCATCGAAGGCCAGCAAAATACCTTTCTCGCCAGCCACAGCAACGATATTGCCGTCGCTACCGGCACCGCCTGTGAGGCGCATACCCGCATTGATACGCCAGGCTACCACACCGGTCGCAGCATCCACTCGCGTCACGGTACCGTCAGCTGAAGCGGCATATACGCTGCCACCATCAGCAGCCGGTGCAAAGGCGAAGATCGACGCGCTACCAATTGGTAGCGTCCATGCCTGACGCACATTGAGGCTCTGCGTGAACTCAACCAATGGCGCAGGAAGATTACTCGGCGCCTTACCGGAAAACAAAGAACAGCCGCCCAACATCAGCAAAGCACCGGCAAAGACGACTTTCACTGCAATACGCATATTCTTCCTTTTTCCGAATTATCGGGCTGCGGCTATGACTGGAGTGCAGCCAATCGCATCAAGTTTCAATTGAATCAATTGCAGGCCGGGATTCTGGCTATCGATTTTATCGAGTGCCAATTGATACGCCATGCGAGCATCGTCGAGTTTATTCTGCGCCACCAGAATATCGCCCTTGCGATCCGCCACGGCACTATTAAAAGGCGCAGGAACGTCTGCGGCCAATACCTGTAATCCGTCATCATAGGCCTTCTGATCCAGCAAGATCCCGGCCAGCCGCACGCGTGCCAGGGCGCGATAATCTTCATCAGCGCAATGATCCACTACCCATTGTAATTGTTCCTTTGCGCCGTTCAAATCGTTGACATCAAAGGCAACCTTGGCGGCCGACAGTGCTGCCATGCCAGCATAGGCGGTACGACCGAATTTTTGCTGGATATCCCCGGCAGCGCGCTGGACCTTGGAGTTATCCTTGGACGATGCCGCTTTTTGCAATTCGTCATACAGCTGGGACGCCCGTAAGGCCTGGCTGCGCTGGTAATAGTTCCAGCTGGACCAGCCTGCGTACGCAACTAAGGCGACAATCAGCACCCAGGTCGTCAGGTTGCCATGTTTTTTCCACCAATCCTTAAGCGTTGCCAGTTGTTCCTGTTCGTCGATATCGAATGCCATATAATTTTATTTCAGTGATGATAGTGAATATGTTGATGATCACCATGATCATGATCGTCGCCGCCGACGATCTGCTCCACCAGATAATCGCTAACCGCGTCGAACGGTACGACACTTTGATTGCAGGTACTCGCTTTTTCGGCATTGTCGCCGCCATCGCCATCAGTCCGAAAGGACTTGACGGTCGCAGTCTGATTGGCGACTTCATCCTCGCCGATAATAATGGCATATGCCGCACCACTGGCATCCGCGCGCTTCATCTGCGACTTAAAACTACCACCAGCATTGGACGAAGCGCAATGTAGCACAACATCCAGTCCGGCATTGCGCAAACGTTCCGCTAGCACGAACGATCGCAGTTGCGCCGCTTCGCCCTGATGCACCAGATAAACGTCGCATTCATTGCGGCTGGCCTGCTCGCCATTGGCATGCATCAGCTCCAGCAAGCGCTCGACGCCCATCGCGAAACCGCAGGCTGGCGTCGGCTTACCACCGAACATTTCAAGCAGCGGGTCGTAACGACCGCCGCCACATACCGTGCCCTGCGATCCAAGCTGGTCTGTGATCCACTCAAACACAGTGCGATTGTAATAATCCATGCCACGCACCAAGCGCGGATTGATCGTAAATGGGATGTTGTTGTGGCTCAGTATCTTTTGCACGCCTTCGAAGTGCGTTCGTGATTCTTCGCCGAGATAATTGCGCAACTGCGGCGCTCCGTTGACCATTTCCTGCATGGTCGGATTCTTGGTGTCGAGGATGCGCAGCGGGTTACTGTGCAGGCGTCGTTGCGCGTCGGCGTCAAGCAGTTCCTGATACTTTTCAAAATAAGCGATCAGGTCAGAACGATGACGATTGCGCTCTTCGGCATCGCCGATCGAATTCAACTGCAACTTGACGTCCTGTAGGCCGAGATCATCCCACAACCGCTGGCACATCATGATCAGCTCAGCATCGATATCCGGACCGGTGAAGCCAAGGGCTTCCGCGCCAACCTGATGAAATTGCCGATAACGCCCTCGCTGTGGACGCTCATGACGGAACATGGGGCCACTGTACCAGAGACGCTTGGGGCCGTCATAGGTCAGGTTGTGCTCGATTGCAGCGCGCACCACGCCGGCGGTACTTTCCGGACGCAAAGTGAGATTGTCGCCGTTCATCGAATCGGTGAACGAATACATTTCTTTTTCAACGATATCTGTGACAGCACCCAGGCCACGCGCAAACAACGCGGTCGGCTCGACGATCGGGGTGCGGATCTTTTGAAAACCGTAACTCTTCAGCACCGACTCGACGGTGTTCTCGAACAACTCCCACAGGGCCGCATCGGCAGGCAGAATATCGTTCATACCTTTTACGCCGACGATTTTATCGGCTTTCTTATTTTCCGACATTTTTAATCTTCTTTAATCGATAGACAGACAGTGACGCATTTCGATGGATATTCATTAGGCTTGATGCTTCCTGGATCTACTCAAACTACCGCATAGCCATAATGACTCTCCACATACTCCAACACCACTGCCTGGAATTCTTCGGCAATCCGATCGCCGCGCAAAGTCAGCCTCTTCTCGCCGTCGATAAACACCGGCGCTACCGGCGATTCGCCGGTTCCCGGTAAACTAATGCCGATATTGGCATGCTTTGACTCGCCGGGGCCATTCACAATACACCCCATCACCGCCACATTCATGCTTTCGACGCCCGGATACTCTTTCTTCCAAACCGGCATTTGATCACGCAAATAAGTCTGTATCTTGTTTGCCAGATTCTGGAACACGGTCGAGGTGGTGCGTCCGCAACCTGGACATGCGATCACCATCGGCGCGAACTTGCGCAAACCCATAGTTTGCAAAATCTCCTGACCGACGACCACTTCCTTGGTCCGATCGCCGCTCGGCTCCGGTGTCAGCGAAATGCGGATCGTATCGCCGATTCCCTCCTGGAGCAGCACCGATAATGCCGCCGTTGAGGCAACGATGGCCTTGCTTCCCATACCTGCTTCGGTGAGGCCCAAATGCAACGGATAATCGCAACGGCGCGCCAGTTCGCGATACACTGCAATAAGATCCTGAACGCCGGAAACCTTGCAAGAAAGAATGATGCGATTGGCGCCCAACCCCAGCTCCTCGGCACGCTGTGCGTTCTCGATAGCAGAAGTCACCAGGGCTTCATGCATCACTGCCTGCGCCGGCCACGGCTGGCTACGCAACGCATTCTGATCCATGATGCGCATCAGCAGCGCCTGGTCCAGGCTCCCCCAGTTGACACCGATACGCACCGGCTTGTCATACTTGCAGGCGATTTCGATCATTTGCGCAAACTGCATGTCACGCTTGGCGCCCTTACCCACATTACCCGGATTGATACGGTATTTCGACAGTGCCTGTGCACACTCCGGATGGTCAGTCAACAGCGTATGACCGTTGTAATGAAAATCGCCGACCAGTGGCACATCGACTCCCATCTTGTCAAGTTGCTCGCGAATTGCCGGCACTGCGGCAGCCGCTTCCGGATTGTTCACCGTAATGCGCACCAGCTCCGAACCGGCGCGCGCCAGATCCTTGATCTGGATCGCAGTACCGATTGCATCGGCAGTATCGGTATTAGTCATCGACTGCACCACCACCAGGGCACCGCCGCCAATCAGTATTTTGCGCTCACCATAACCAACCTCAACGCTACGGCTGCTGCGCCGAACGCAAGAGCCGGAGCCGATCGGTAGATTCATCTGCGACATGCGCCGCCCTCCTTCAACTTATTCAAGCTCACCTTAGATTCAATCGAGCCACGTTGGTCTTGGAACTGGCCTTCAGATCGACCAGTTCACCACGCAGCGTAACATCGACACCAGCCAGGTTACCTATGGTGACCGAAACCGGCTGGGCCATGTCGAACGACTGCGAATCGCCCGCCTTTACCAGGCGTGAGATCAGCGGCATGTTATCGGCACGCTTGATTTCAACCCATGAATCCTGTCTGAAATTCAGACTCAACTGATTTTCATTAGCAGCCGCAGCCATAGCAGTGACGGGATTTCCAGCCATCACCGGCGTAACCGTAGTGATCATAACCGGTGACGGCGTCACGTTGAGGGGCGCTTGGATCGCGGCATCCGGCGCGGGATGCGATAGCAACTTCGCACTGATCCGGCCACTCGCGCTAACGCTAGAACCAACCACGGTAGCGGTCTTTTCGGAAACGTCGTGCAGCGCATTTTCAACCATCGGCAACCAATCCAGGCGGATCGCAACCGCCAGCAGCAACAGCAACACGGCGCCTGTCACCAACCATTTATAAGTAAACCTGGTCCGCCCCATCACACTAAAACGAGACTCGGAAAAAGGTGCAAACAACTGATTACGACGGTTACTCGATACTACCTTAGGCGCTGCCGATGGTGAAATCTGCGCCAACAATGCCGCCGAATCCAGCCCCAGCAATTTTGCATAAGAACGGATAAAGCCGCGTGTCATGACCATCGTAGGCAACGCCGCGTAATTATCTGCTTCGATCGCATCGATCTGACGCGGCGCCAACTTCAAATGGCAGGCCACTTCGGCGACCGACCAGGCAAGCTTTTCGCGCTTGGCTGCTAGTTGCGCACCAAGTGACGCCAGAGTATTGCTACTCGCTTCGTGGGAAGCAGCTTCTGCACTTCCCTCATCGACGATCACCGACTTCACCTGTTCCGACTCACTCATTAAATTCATTAAATGCTCCACGAAAATAGGCGGAAAACTCCGGAGAGCCGGCAAAGCGACGGTGCAACTGGGTTACCAAACTTGCTTCTGCAGCGACGTCACCCAACTTCCGCTCCACTTTCATAGATGTCCAAAGTGCCTCAGAATTTTGGACATCCGCTCTCAACAAAAATAGATAATGTTCAGCAGCGACGGTATCATTGAATTTCAGACTGCAAACGCTGGCATTGGTCAATGTCTTTGCCGACGACTGATAAGCACGGCTCTTCAACGCAGTTCCGAAACGAATGATCGACTCCTTGGCTCTGCCGTTCTGGCAAGACAACCAGTCATAATTATTGATGAAGTCGGGATTGTTCGGGGACAGTCGCAATGCACGCTGAAAATTATCATCAGACAGACGATTCTCACCCACGTTCATATAAATCAAATCACGCACGCTATATGCATCTGCAAGCAGCGGATTGACCAACAAAGCCTGCTTGATCTCATCAGGCCCCACCTCCAGCTGACCCTGTACACCATAGCCGACAGCCAATTGCAAACGAATACCAGCACACCGCTGCGAACCAGTCTCGCTGTCAGCACCAAGCGGCAAATTCGCACAATCGCTCAAACTATCCAACAACGACAACGTACCTGCCGCCAGCGCGATACTGTTATTCCAACGCCCGCACCTTAGACCGATTTTTTTATCATCGAGACACCTCGATGATACGGTCAAAGTTTTTCCCGAATTTCTGCTGATATTCGGTCATTTTCTGCATACGCTCTTGCACGCGCGTCCGATCCTGCACTTCGCCGGCCAACTGGCCGCATGCGGCGTCGATATCGACACCACGCGTCTTGCGCACAGTGGTGACGATTCCCGCATCCATCAATATCTGCGCGAATGTTTTGATACGCGAATTCTTCGAGCGCTTCAAACCAGACTCCGGGAACGGATTGAATGGAATCAGATTAAATTTGCATGGCACGGCTGGGCTGCCCGCATGCCCTTGCACCAGCACGATCAACTCGCGAGCATGGACATCAGTATCGTTGATATCGTCGAGCATGCAGTATTCAAAGGTAATGAAGTCGCGCGGCGCGAATTCCAAATAGCGCTTGCAAGCGGCCATCAGTTCACGCAACGGATATTTCTTGTTCAGCGGCACCAGGCCATCGCGCAACGTATCATTTGAGGCGTGTAGCGAGATCGCCATTGCCACCGCACAATCCTGCGACAGCTTATCTATCATCGGTACCACGCCGCTGGTCGACAAGGTCACGCGGCGACGCGACAAACCATACGCGTTATCGTCTAGCATCAGCTTGAGTGCGGTAACCGTCGGCCCGTAATTTAACAGCGGCTCGCCCATTCCCATCATCACCACGTTGGTGATCTGGCGCTCCCCCCTGCGTCCCGGCTCGATACCCTTCGACTTACGCAATTCGGACTCAGCCACCCAAAGCTGGCCGATGATTGCCCCGACGCTCAAATTGCGGCTGAAGCCCTGTTTACCGGTTGAACAAAAACGGCAATTCACGGCACAGCCAGCTTGCGTCGAAATGCATAGCGTGCCGCGATTTTTTTCTGGAATGAACACGGTTTCTACCGCATTACCTTGACCGACATCCAACAGCCATTTGCGCGTGCCGTCGGACGAACTGTGGTCACTGATCACAGCTGGCGGAACGATAAATGCACGAGCCGCCAACTTGTCGCGCAATGACTTGGCCAAATCGGTCATTACGTCAAAATCGTGTGCGCCGAATTGATGAATCCAGCGCAATAATTGTTTGGCGTGGAATGGCTTCTCCCCCAACTCGCCGCAATATGCGGTCAGTTGCGCGGGATCCAGATCCAGTAGGTTGACGAGGGCAGTCATTGTATTTTCACTCTTTATATCGCAGGCTGAGTACGAGACACCCGCTCAGCAGATATATCACTGCATTCTCGCAGGCATTCCACGCCCACTCTACCGCCACAACACGCCAACTTCAATTAATTTAATTAAAGTTGGCGTGTAACTTGGGCAGCTGGGAAGAAGTAAGCGATTTCAACTTTCGCTGCTTCAACCGCATCCGAACCATGCACTGCATTTGCATCGATGGAATCAGCGAAATCGGCACGGATAGTACCTTTTTCTGCTTTCTTAGGATCGGTTGCGCCCATTAGGTCTCGGTGCTTCAATACTGCGTTTTCGCCTTCCAGCGCTTGGATGATCACTGGGCCGGAGATCATGAAATCAACCAGATCCTTGAAGAAAGGACGATCGCGATGAGCCGCGTAGAAGCCTTCAGCTTCTTCACGCGACAGGTGCGTCATGCGAGCAGCAACGATTTTCAGGCCAGCATTTTCAAAGCGAGTATAAATTTGACCGATTACGTTTTTTGCGACTGCGTCCGGCTTGATAATCGACAGGGTTAGTTCAATTGCCATCTAAAAGGCTCATATAAAATGAAGAGGTTAAAATGCTTACTTAAGTATGAGTGTTTTACAATTCAGTTATTCTTCAATTTTAACACGAAACACCTATACAGAATTATCAAAACTAGGAAAAATCAAGAGTTGGATTGTACAGAGCCACTTTGACGTTTTGTGGCGCTGATGTAAGCGTAAGCACGTCATGCTAAAGTGCTATGATCGCAATAGTTTGCTATTTTTGAAATTTTCAAAGGAGTCCTTCTATGAGCCAAAACCCACAACAGATCCAGATTTGCGTGCGGGGAGGCACCATATTGAGCGCTCAGCATCGCGTGCTACGCAATACATATTGGCTGCTCGCACTGTCCATGCTGCCAACAATTGTGGGCGCGTGGCTTGGCATTCAAATGAACTTCAGCTTCTTCCGCGACAGCCTGCTGATCGGTCTCATCGGCTTCATGGTCGTCGCATTTGGCTTCTTTTATGCAATTGAAAAGACAAAAAATACCTGCTGGGGTATCCTGCTGCTACTTTGCTTCACCTTTTTCATGGGGCTGATGCTATCACGCCTGATCGGGCATATGCTAGGTGGCTATTCCAACGGGGCAGCGTTGATCATGATGGCTTTTGGCGGCACGGCGAGTGTTTTTGTCGTTATGGCAAGCATTGCAACCGTTAGCAAGCGCGATTTTTTAAGCTTTGGCAAATGGCTTTTCGCCGGTATTGTGGTACTGCTACTGGCTTCGTTGGCGAACGTTTTTCTGCAGATCACCGAATCTTACCTGGCGATATCGGCAATGGCTATCGTGATTTTCACGGCTTACATCATCTACGATGTTCAGCGCATCATCAATGGCGGCGAAAAAAATTACATATCAGCAACGTTAAGCTTGTATCTTGACGTCTATAACATTTTTGTCAACCTGCTGTCGCTGCTTGGCATTTTCGGCGGTAACCGCAACTAAACCGTAGCTGACAATGAAAATCCGACGCAAGTCAGATTTTTTGCATTCGACGTCAACAATCAAGGCAAATCGAATACTGCAATCGACTCAATGTGCGCCGTGTGCGGGAACATGTTGATAACGCCGGCCTGGCTCAAACGATAACCGCCGGCGATCAAGGTGCCGGCATCGCGCGCCAAGGTGGACGGGTTGCACGACACATAAACGATCCTGGCCGGCATCAATGACGGATCCAGTGCCGCCAGAGCGACAATCGCATCGCATACTGCCGCTGCGCCATCACGCGGCGGATCGATTAGCATCCGCTCAAACTTGCCAAGCGCAACTAGATCGGCAACCATCACTTCGAACAGATTCCGGCAATAGAAAGTGGTTTTAGCAGATAAACTATTGACTTCGGCATTTTTTCCGGCACGCTCAATCAGCGCCCGGCTACCTTCGATACCGACCACCTCGCACCCCTGCGTCGCCAATGGCAACGTAAAATTACCCAAGCCACAAAACAGGTCAGCGACCCGCTCACCCGGCTGTACATCCAGCAAACGCAGCGCACGCGCCACCAAAACCCGGTTGATCTGGTGATTGATTTGGGTGAAATCGGTCGGTTTAAACGGCATGCGCACGCCGAACTCCGGTAAGATGTAATATAAGTCAGCTTGCTCCGGATGGAAGGGATAAGCGGTGTCCGGGCCACCTGTCTGAAACCACCAGTGAACTCGATATTTATCGGCGAATGCCCTCAGCTTAACTTCATCGTCTGCGGTAGGCGACGCCATGATGCGCAGTACGAGTGCCGTAATCTTACCCTCCAGCCCTTCCCCAACTGCCAGCTCAATCTGAGGGATGTGATTGATCAGACTCAGCGAACCGATCAAGTGGCGCAATGGCACCAGCATCGCGGATACATTCTCCGACAGAATCTCGCAGGTTTTCATATCGGTGATGAACGAGGATTTTCGCTCATGAAAACCAATCAATACCCCACCCTTTTTGGGCACGTTGCGCACAGAAATTCGGGCGCGATAGCGATAGCCCCAGGTCGGGCCGTAAATAGGCCGTAACATGGTTTCAGCCCTGACCTTACCGATGTGCCATAAATTATCTTCCAGCACCCGCTGCTTGACAGCGACCTGTGCCGTCGACTCAAGGTGTTGCATCGCGCAGCCGCCACAGATGCCGAACACGACACAATGCGGCTTGACCCGCAATACCGACTCACTATGCAATGAGGTCATGGTAGCCGCCTCCCATTTCGGTTTCTTGCGATAAGATTGGAAACTGACTCGCTCGCCAGGCAAAGCGCCTTCGACAAAAATGACCTTGCCCTGGGTTCCATCTTCATTTTGTAGATGGCCAATCCCGCGTGCATCCATGTCGAGGGATTTGATATCGATATTATCTTGTCGCATAGAAACCCAAATTAGTGGTAACCGCCCGACATGTGCGGCGTGGAATTGGGATTGAAAAAATAGCGTGAAATTATAGAGCTATGCACACCCGCCACAGGATCATAAAGGCAAGAGTCCTTGCCGACGTCTTTTGCACCCAGCAAACGTTTAAACTTGAGCAACGCTTCTTGCTGAATCTGCCGCACCCGCTCACGCGTGACGCCAATCTCCTCAGCCAGCTCTTCTAGTGTCGACGGATCGTCGTTATCGAGGCCGAAACGGCGCATGATCACGTTGCACTGCTTGCCGGTCAGCTTTTTCAGCCAGACCCGCACCAGGATCGACATTTACTGCTGCTCGGCGCAGGAATTCGAATTTTCTTCGGTTGCACTCGACAGCAAATCCATCAGACTGGCCGGCGGGTCCTGATCTAATAGCGCATCCAGCGATGTCGCATGTTCCGATAGTGCCAGTACATCTGCACATCTTCGACTACGCGATCGACCAGATGGTCGATATCTTCAATAGTAGCGTCTTTGCCGTCGTGATACGGCGCTTCCAGGTGATATTTCGCGTGTAGTATCTGGTTCAATTCACACACACCATATGCACCGGCAACATCACCATTCACGCCTGGTTCAGGATGGCGCGCTTGATGCTTTGGCGTATCCATCAGGTCGAATAGATCGAAAACGAAAACCGCGTTCTGAATCGAACTTGTCGATTGTGCGCATCAGGCCCAGATTGCCCTCCTCGATCAGATCGAGCAAGGCCAGGCCACGATTGATGCAGTGCTTTGTGATCGAGCATAACCAGCCGCAATTTGTTCTCGATCATTTTTTGTCGCGCTTTGAAATTATCTTGCTTGGCAAGTGTAGGAAAAATGTACTTCCTTGGTCAAGGATAATAGCGGTCGGGTGCCGATCTGGTTCAGGTAGCGCTGCGTGGTTTCGATCGACAGCTCCGCCGCCAATACGTTACTAAATTCTTCGACGTCGACGACGACAACATGCTCCTAGTCAGCTGCATCGACTTCTGCGCCGGCAGCATCAACATCGTCTTCGTCATGCATATCCTCGGCAAGATTTTCCGATGATACGCTATGCTGTTCGTCCTAATTCCCTATCGGCCGCTTGATCATTTATCGACTAGGTAAAAATTTTGATGGATCGACAGGTTTGCCTTGTTGACGAATTTCGAAATGCAATTTGACCGTATCGCTATCCGAATTTCCCATTTCAGCAATTTTCTGTCCCCTGCCGACAGGCTGACCTTCTTTCACCAATATGGTCTTATTATGCGCGTAAGCGGATAATAAGCTACTGGTATGTTTAATGATTAGCAAATTACCATATCCACGAATGCCGCTGCCCGCGTACATCACCTTGCCGCCGGCCGCCGCTAATACCGCCTGGCCTGGCTTGCCAGCGATATCGATGCCCTTTTTGCCGGCATCGAAAGTTCCCAGCAGATTGCCTGCGGTAGGCCACATCCAGTCAACCCAACCCTCATCGTCACCGGCAGAACCCGATGTCGCTACCGCAGCCGCCACGGCTGGCTGCACTACCGCCGGCGTAACTGGTGTCTTGTCCACCGTTTTCGGTATCTCTATCGACGGCCCTGAGTCTGGCTTCTGCAACTCGGCCAGCGCGCTATCGGAATAAAAACGTTTATCGCCGCGTGGCGCGCTCTTGTTGCCACCATTGGCAGCCACCGCCGATGGCGCAGAACTCAGAAAACGCACCTCAACTCCTGATTCTGTTGTCATATTACCGATTTGCCCGCCACTGGCAGGC
Source organism: Collimonas sp. UBA1456 (assembly GCA_002325825.1). Taxonomy (GTDB): domain Bacteria; phylum Pseudomonadota; class Gammaproteobacteria; order Burkholderiales; family Burkholderiaceae_D; genus Collimonas. The sequence goes on along the minus strand of DCSW01000086.1, from coordinate 2,220 downwards.
GCAGAGCCTGAATCAGGTGGCGCCATCACCAACATTTGATCAACTTTGATATCGCTGGCATCTTTCAGCTTGTTCCAGGCCACGAGATCGCGATAACTTTTCCCGAATTCCAGTGCGATCCGGTACAAGGTATCGCCTTTCTTTACAGTGTAATAACCACGTCGTTCGAGTACTTTTGGCGTCTCCGGTGTGGCGCTAGAAGTGGCAGTGGCGACGCCCGGCCGACGGTCAACGACCGGCGCGAGAGTACGCGGAGTAGTGCATGCAACAAGCGTACCAATCAACACTCCCAGGACTATAAAGTGAACTTTCTTCATTCTCATTACATTTAGTATATGCGACGTTATCGCTGATTATTCGTCAAATGATCTTGCATAACACAACATCGCTCATATCGTCCCGGCACGTAACGGTACAAAATGACAGTCTTCCAGTGTGGTACTGCTCCAATCAAATTTACTTGTCCGCCGGATGAGCTGCAGTACTTGATGACGGGAACCGACCGGCGCCACCAAGCGGCCACCGATTGTCATTTGATCCAATAATGCCCTCGGCACCTCGAGCCCGGCTGCAGCCAAGATGATTCCATTGAAAGGTGCTGCTTGCGGCAGCCCAAGCATACCATCTCCGTAGTACAAACGGATGTTAGCTATGCGCAGCGGACGTAAGTTGCTTCTCGCCAACTCGTGCAGCGACTTGATGCGTTCAATCGAATAAACCTCTTGTGCCATCTGAGACAGTACAGCCGCTTGGTAGCCGCAGCCGGTGCCGATTTCAAGTACCCGGTTCAAGACCTCGCCGTGGGAATTGGCGCGCATGATTTCGATCATGCGCGCCACGATATACGGTTGCGAAATGGTTTGATGATGGCCAATCGGCAAAGAGGCATCGATGTACGCCTGGCTCGACAAACCAGGCTCCATGAACATATGGCGCGGCACATTTTCCATCGCTGCCAGCACTTTAGCATCGGTCACGCCCTGCTTGGCGACACGTGCCACCATGGCTTTGCGCACGCCATCGGAGACCATAAAACTGGAGCGCTCAACATGACCGGCGGCCTCGCTCGGACCCGACATTGGTTTGCTGACGGCGGGCGCCGCATTGGACAGCAACACCGACGGTACAGCAACGCCACGCGCAGTATTGCAGGAATATTCCCAGACAATATTCTTGGTCGCAGTCTGCGGCATCGCCACGCTACGGTTGCTGCGGTCTGTGGCAGGCTTCTTGTCGATCACGGAAGATAGTTGCAACGGAAAACGCTTAGCTTTGTCGGTCATGCCAAATCTCTGCTTAGCGCAGCCATTTGGGCCGAATGAGTCAAATCGACCTGCAGAGGCGTAATCGACACATGGCCGTTTGCGGTCGCATGAAAATCGGTGCCAGCGCCGGCGTCACGCGCAGCACCCGGTGGGCCGATCCAGTAGATGTCGCGGCCATGCGGGTCTTTATCCCGAATCACAGGCTCCGACTCATGCCGCTTGCCCAGACGCGTCGCCAGCACCGGTTTCAACGTGTTGTAAGGAAGATTCGGGATATTCACGTTCAACAGATAAGGCTGGGGCAGATTGCTGAAACGGCGCTCTACAATATCACGCGCCACCCGGGCGGCGCTATCCAATTCATCCCAGCCTTTATCCAACTGGGAGAAGGCGATAGCGGGGATACCGAACAGAAATCCCTCGGTCGCTGCCGCTACGGTGCCGGAATAGAGCGTGTCATCCCCCATATTCTGCCCCTGATTGATTCCCGAAACAATTAGATCGGGGCGAAAATTAAGCAACCCGGTCAATGCAATATGCACGCAGTCAGATGGCGTGCCGTTCACAAAATAGAAGCCGTTTTTTGCCCGTTGCAGAAATAAATGGCGATCCAAAGTCAGAGAATTTGAAGAACCGGAGCGATTGCTGTCAGGCGCCACAACAACGATTTTTGCGATTGGGGCGAGAGCATTCGCCAGGGCGATGATGCCAGGCGCCAAATAACCATCGTCGTTGCTGATCAGAATTTTCATATTTGAATATTACCCGAAACAATGTTATCGATTTATGCAGATCCCAGAATTTTAACGAAGCAAGTCCAGCAATTGTAAAATTGCCGCCAGGAAAATCGAAAACGTCTTGCGATTCAAGTTTGAAACATTATGTTGCAGCGCCGCATAATATTTCCAGGCTAAGAACCTGTTTAAAATCTTTTGAAAATATGTTCGATATTTCG
>DCSW01000122.1:1902-6494 GCA_002325825.1 Collimonas sp. UBA1456 | reverse complement strand
TTAGTCACCGCGGCTTTTATACTGCATATTTGCTTCTTGATTGCACCTCTATGATTTTCACAATTACCCCATGACCAAGACAGAAATGCTGATGTCCCAAGCGTTGCGGCTTGCTGAAAATGGTCTGTTTTCCTGCTCCCCTAATCCCGCCGTGGGCTGCATCATCGTCAAGGATGGACGAATTATCGGTGAAGGATTCACCCAGCCGCCAGGCGGTAACCATGCAGAGATCCAGGCCATGGCAGATGCGATGGCCAAAGGTCATGACATACGCGGCGCCACGACCTACGTCACGCTGGAGCCATGCAGTCATTTCGGCCGCACGCCGCCTTGCGCCGACGTCCTGATACGAGCCGGCGTAGCCAAGGTAGTGGTGGCGATGGTTGACCCCAATCCGTTGGTCGCCGGACAGGGCTTGGCGCGTTTGCAGGCGGCAGGGATTGTTGTCGAGTCAGGTGTGATGGAAGGACCTGCGCGCGAAATGAATATCGGTTTTTTTACTCGCATGCAGTCCGGCAAGCCGTGGGTCCGCCTCAAAGTGGCCGCCAGTCTTGATGGCAAGACAGCGCTGCATAATGGTCAGAGCCAATGGATTACCTCGCAGGCGGCACGCGACGACAGCCAAACATGGCGCGCCCGCGCCGGTGCTATCCTGACCGGAATCGGTACGATCAAGGAAGATAATCCGCAAATGACGGTGCGTTCGGCGCGCGCGATACAATTGGTACGTCAGCCGTTGCGGGTGATTGTTGATAGCAAATTAAGCATCAATCTCGACGCGGAAATCCTGGTGGGCGGCGGCAACCTGATTTTTTCTGCCGTGGCGGATACCAAAAAGCAGGCGCAACTGGAGCAACAGGGGGTCGAAGTGGTGGTGGCGCCGAACTTGAACGGCAGGGTTGACTTGTTGCAGGTAATTATCGAGCTCGGCAAACGCCAGATCAACGAACTGCATGTCGAAGCCGGTTCCAAACTGAATGCCTCCCTGATACGCGAAAGCTGTGTAGACGAATTGCTGGTCTACCTAGCGCCGGCGATTCTGGGCGATGGTCGTGGCATATTTGATATGCCGCCGCTTACCACGCTGCAAGACAAATTCTCGCTTAAATTCCACGAAATTAAGCAGGTCGCGGAGGATTTGCGTATCCTTGCACGATTCCATTAAATTTTATATTTCGATCATGTTTACAGGTATTGTCGCCGCAATTGGGAAAATTACTTCCGTTAAACCGCTTCGAGAAAGCGCCGATGCCGGCGTCCGGCTGGTCGTCGATGCCGGGGGGCTGCCGCTTGCCAATGTCGCGTTGGGCGATTCGATTTCATTGAATGGCGCCTGCATGACGGTGGTCGAAAAGACTGCTACCAGCTTCGAAGTCGACGTTTCGCGTGAAAGCCTGAACCGCACTGTCGGCCTCGATGCCATCGGCGAGATCAATCTAGAAAAAGCTTTGACGCTGGAGGGTCGCCTCGGTGGCCACCTTGTCTCAGGACACGTCGACGGCTTGGGACAAGTTCAGAAATTTGAACCGGTCGGTGAATCCTGGGAGCTGGTGATCAAGGCATCGCGCGATCTGGCCAAATATTTTGCCCATAAAGGATCGATCGTCGTCAACGGTGTATCGGTGACGATCAATCGTGTTGAGGACGTTGCCGATGGTTGCTTGTTTTCGATTAATCTAATTCCGCACACGATCGAAGTGACCGCATTAAAGCATCTACAGATCGGAAAGCAAGTCAATCTGGAAGTGGATCTGATTGCGCGCTATGTCGAGCGGATGCTGAACGCTGGCCAACGCATCGTGTAACGTCTGACCTCCCGACGTTGTGCCCCAATCATTTTCTGAATTATGCATCCGACCATGAACAGGACTCTTACTATCGCTCCGCGGCTATTTGTTGGTTTGCACTGATTACGCAGTTCTTGATCTCATCGATCCCGTTGCTGCTATCACAAGGCCTGATATACGTGGAGGCGGTCTGACGCATGTTCGGTTATTTGAGCGATCCTTGGCAATATTCTGATCGCGGTTTGCAGTACAGTCCTGCTGCTCATCCCGGTTCTTCAATAGGCCGGTCTTTGGCGCGGCCAGGGGTGCTGACAGCGCTGGCGTTTTACATCATCGTCGGCCTGGGCAACAATATTCTGTTGCGTAACCATGCGCCGTTCATCGGGCTGCACTGGCTGGCCCATGAGAGCTTGCATTCGGCAGTGCCACTGTTATTTGTGCTGTACTGGGTATTATATGTGGCAAGGGCCGACTTGCAGGTAAGGCATAGATTGCTGTGGCTTATTTATCCGCTCGGATAATTCATTGTGGCCCCGGTCAGAGGAAGCGCGTCAGGGTTTTACCCGTATCCGTTCCTCAATGTGACGAACCTTGGCTACGAATGCGCAATATTCAATGCGTAATGCGTTCATGCTCCTGATCGAATTTTTCGTCATTGAGATATCGATCGTCGCCATCGTCAAGTTCAGACGCAAGGAATTAAATTTAGCTCAAAATTAATACGGTACAAGTCGACAATTTATCAGCCACCCGCTCCAACCAAACGGCGATGCTTGTTGTTACAGACCTTACGACTTGTACGTGGTGAGGCAATTGAAAGTTGAGTTAAATGGAGTCATGTCCAATTCATTTAACACAGGCCTGATGACCTCTTCCACACCGGCGCGCAGGCCGCACGTGTCGGCGTCACCGTGAATATTGGTGCTCCTGGCTACTATCCGCTTGCTTTCTATGGTCGGCCCGCATATTGGCACGGATGCAGATGGCATATGGTCATGGCGACCCTTATCACGATTGGCGGCATTAAGAGCGGCGCCGGTCTGAGTTGGGGGGCGTGTTTGTCTGAATGCCTTTGACCTGGCGTGACTAAACATACACAGTACATTTAACTATACATATATACAGTTTTTATGATACAGGGAAATTCACTTCTACGAGACTGGAATTGCTGTCATGACAAACTTGGATATTACCTCTAGCTCCCGCTTGGGTATGAAGTCTACCCCTTACTCAATCATGATGCGTGTCCGCAAACGTGAATTGTTCATTTGCCGCGATTTCTACAAATGTTTTTACAGAAGTAATCCGCTGATCGAATGCAATGCCGGCATCTAGGTCGGTCATCTGGAAATACTGTTGTTCCACAAATGGCTGGCAGTCATGTCGAAAGTCCATTGAGGGAGTGCATCTGCACGATCTTAATGAATGATATCTCATAACGCATGACCCCAATGGCGACCAGCAGAAAGACCTCGGAATCTATTAGATCCCGCAACAAAACGGCGAGCGCTGGAGTGCTGCACGCGGCTATCTGCTGCCTTATATCGGGAAACGCATCAATTTGCATGTGGAAACCGACGCCTACACCGAGCACATCATTATTGAGCATGGGCGGGCAGTCAGCATCGAAGTCAGGCAAGACGGCCGCTTGCGCGTACTACGGGCGCGTCGCGAAGTGATTCTCGCCGCTGGCGCGTTACAGTCGCCGCAATTGCTGATGTTCTCAGGAATCGGCGACAGTACGGAGTTGCGCAAGCCAGATATCAAGGTACGTCACCGTCTACCCGGCGTGGGCAAGTATCTGCAGGACCATTCGGATTTTGTCTTCTGTCATCGATCGGACAGCCTCGACACTTTCGGTATTTCGCTCCGCGGTTCGCTGCGCATGGTCAAGGAGTTGCAACATTTCTCGTCATGAACAGCGCGGTTATTTGCACCAGAAATTTCGCTGGATGCGGCGGTTTCTTGAAAACACGGCCGGACTTGCCTGCGCCAAATCTGCAACTTCATTTCTTCACGACCTGCGTTGAGATTCATGCCGGCAAGTTGCACCTCGGGCATGGTGTTTCTTGTCACGTCTGCTTGTTGCGGCGAAAGAGTGTTGGCGAAATCCAGCTGCGTAACGCCAATCCGCAGGGTGCACCATTGATCGATCTGGAATTCCTCGACGATCCGCAAGATCTCGAAGAGATGGTCATGGCTTTTAAGATCACGCGGAAATTGCTTGAAACACCGGCACTGTTAGCTTACAACAAGCATGATATTCCGTACTGTCCTGGTACATACTGATGAGTAGAACCGGTTTATAATGAGAAACCATGTCGATACGGTATACTATCGGGTCGGCAACTGCGGAATGGACATCGATCATAGTGCTGTCATTGATCCTGCGCTGCGAGTGATCTGCATCCATGGCTTACGGATTGTCAATGCTTCGATCATGCCGACCCTGATCAGAGGCAGTCCCAACGCTCCCCGTCATCATGATTGCCGAGAAGGCAGTGGATTTTATCCGTTAGGGACATTGATGACGGATGGTTGCTGCTCAGACGCCTGCAGCCAGCTTGGAATTTTAGATGTGATGTCCACCGCTGCTCATCAGGGATAACAAAAATGACAAATACCGGCATCGTTACGCCAGGATTCGTTAGTTACACAACTTGTATCGATGCTTGTTGGCGCAATACAACGCCATGTTGCGACGTATGATGACGGTAGAAGTACTTCGACCCAGTATTATCTCTCACGAAAATCGTGCTAAGGACTTCTGGAGTCGGCAAGACGCATACCGCACTGGTACTAGGA
>DCSW01000122.1:0-1726 GCA_002325825.1 Collimonas sp. UBA1456 | reverse complement strand
GATATCGAACTTGCCGTTTGACGAGTGGACCAGTATCCTCGGTTCAGATCGGTTGAGCAGCTCACTCATCACGTCCACATCCTGGGGATGAACGGCGAATCGTATAGATTGGCTACTAGCAAGAAACAGCAACAGCGCGATGCCAAACCAAATATCTCCTCTGAAAAAGGAGGGGCAACCCGTAACAACAAAAACAACATCTTGAAGGAACGGGCTACGCTGCGCTTCGCCCACCACCAATGCTGCCTCGCAGTGCAATGTGGGAGTGAAAAGAAAAAATCCAGCTCCTGAACGGCTCTATTTATTAATATAAAAGTACATCTTCATTCCGGAATTGACAATTCAGTGAATGAACAGAATATGGCGGCGCAGACCCTAACAAAAGCATCGTGTAGATACATACGCACCCACCTTCCTTTGCTTTAATTTATTCGCCGTTAGGCTTTTCCAGCCTGCAAGAGACGTAACTACGTAAAGCAACCACTTGCGTGAACACACTGCTAGCAATTTGCGATCGGTTGCCAGCTTGGAGTTGCCGCTGCAATCGACATATTGTTGCGACGACGGAGAAATCACGTTCCCAATACGTATCTACAAACACAGTCTGCCACTGACAATCCGTTGCCAATTCTGTTGCAGACCGCTAGAAAACAGATTTACCTGTTCCGCCAAAAGGAACTGCTTAGAAGCCGCATCGCCCGGCACTGTCACCACATAAGTCAGCATCAGCGCTTCAATATAATTAATGACAGGCTGTGCGCCGATATTGCCGTTATCCTGATGATACAGCGCATTTACGGTTTTACCGGCGCCGCTGGCAACGAAAAAGCGGTTCCGTGCACTCATCACCTGCGACTCCAACTGGTACGCGAGATGATTAACCGGTACAGTGGTGGCAATCGGCGCGGCAAAAAAATTTCTTCCACTGCCAAAAGGTGGGACATAGCCATGATTTCATTCTAGCACTACGGCACCCCAGACTGCAACGAAATTAGTGATTTTGGCGACATAGGCAAAGGGATCGGCAAGAATCCGCCTGCCAAAACTAGCCTGGCGCAGATGATGGACCATCACAGTTCATTGCATAGCTGCCGTCCTAATACAGCCGCATATACTCGTTATTGAGGCGGAAGCTGACATTGCTGGCGACATATAGCGTCGTAGTAGTAAGCCGAAATCGATCGCCATTGACACCAGAAACCAGACCATCGAAAAATCCGATCAGCCCCGCTGCCGCAGTCAAGCTGCTGCACCATCCAATCTTCGCGTCGGTATAGGCCGTTATCGCGCCGCAAGCTGATTCGGCCCGAACCGGCAATGCATAACGTCCTCGCATATTCGTCGCTGCTGTTGAAAATCATTTTGATGAAAGTAAAGTTGGTATAACCGCTCCCGGTGTAGGTAATGGAATGATTTGAACCGATTGCTTTGCTAAGATCGTCAAACACGCATTGGCGCCATATGACCTGGTCGTCATCCCTGACCTTGACCAGCTATCCGGCTGTCCAGTCCCGGCCATCTCGCTTGTCGATCACCGCGCGACTACACTGAGCGCTGCTGGCACCGACATTAATGCTACAGCAGATGACAACCGGCTGGCCACGCTCGATCACCCCGTTACGCGTCAAGTCGGCGGCGAAAACCAATTGATTGGTGGTCATCTTCCACAAAAGAGTATCAGTTAAAAGTAGAATTTTCTTAATTTACCGGAAGTCAGATCATCAAT
>DCSW01000121.1 GCA_002325825.1 Collimonas sp. UBA1456 | reverse complement strand
GCGGCATCAATACCTCCTTCTACTGGCTCGCCACACCGTTGACGTACTAGCGAACCAGAGTGTAGCCGCCACGGTAGCCATGTTCGTCACGCAGCCGTTCGCGGATAACCGGGTAGCGCTGCGAACCGGCACATCTTCCTGGGGGTATTGTGATGGTCGAGAACAAGAGGTGGCGTGCTGTTGCACGCCACCTCTTGTTCTCGACCATCACTACCCAACGTACTTTGACGTATAAGTCCACTGGAAACATTCTTTCCGCATGTCTTATGTACCTTCAGGTACATAAGACTACAGGCTAGTATTGGTACGCTTATTGGTACACTCTCAGCGCGCCATTCATGGCCGGTCTAAGTGCGCTTGCCGGTACATTAGTTACGCGAGATTTATACGCGGCATCGGCAATCTTTTTTTGTACCAGCGGAATCTGCATGCCGGCGACACTGTGAGCGGCGCTTTCCAGTTGCTGAGCAACCAATGCATTGTGCTGCAAGGCATTGAAGAAGGCTTTGATCTTGGCGTCGCATTGCTCGATCCGGTTCTGGATACGGGTCTTTTGTTCGGCCTCCGGAATCTCCATCATCTGCGCATGAATCTGCGTTAGACTGCGATTCTTGGCATTGCGGTCCGACTCCACCAGCTGACGACGGTTGCGGTTTCGTCGTCGATCAATGCCCGCGACCTCTCGATGAGAGATGCGGCGGCCTCCAACTGGTGCTGGTCTCCGCGTGGCGCCAGCGACGACATCAGCAATTGCGACTGGCTAGCAGTCTGGCGCGCGCGGCGCTTTCTGTCTCGGCGAAGGAGACGATTTCCTGGACACGAAAACGACAGTACAGCCTGCACAAGTACTCGCGCTTGTTGTCGCGAAAATTGATGGCGCCTCGGTATTTTCCAGGCATATGGCGCTCGATCTTTTCTACCGCCACCACTGCCATGCCGCCGTCGATTTCGGTCGAGGTCAGGTCGCACAATAATATAACGCACGTCAATGATCAGCAGCGTCAGCCGTTCCGATATAGCCTGGTGTCGTTCGCCGGCGTCGTTCACGCTTACCGAAGCCGCTACCAGCACGGTGAACGTCCCTTTCACACCTTCAATCGGTTTGAGCACCACGGCGACATAGGCAATGCGCACCATTCGGACAGGCGAACAGGTTATCCTCGGCACCGACGATGTAAGACCGCAGACTGCGCTTGGTCTTGCCGTTGCGCGCGCCTTGGATAGTTTCATCCTGACTATGATTGTAACTAAAAATATTTTGGTACACCGCGGTCATCACGGTTTGCAACGCATCCAGAATGGTCGCATGGTCGATTTTTCGGAGCCGGCTGTTCAGATTCCATCGCAGCTTCCAGAATGTCGTCGCTGATGATGCAAAGGATGGTCGGGTGGATCGCCCGCAACGCGTCTTCATCATCCATCGAAAAATTGGCAGCCTGCCGAATAAGGCGATGGCGATTGAGTTCATTGAGCAGCCGTTGCCATTCCCGTGTCGTTCGATGCTGTCGGCGGTCAGTTGTTTCTTGAATTCATTTTCGAATCGGTCCAGAAACTCCATAAAACTGTCCCACGACGTTTGCGACGCTTCCAGCATCAAACGTCGCACAAGTTCCTGGGAATAATCGACACTTCAGAATAAATTGCTGATGAATTTTTCAGCGTAGTCGTAGGCGTCGATCAGATCGTAAGCATCGACATTGCGCAATGCGACATTGAGGGCGTTGCGGCAGCTGCACACGTTACGCTGGCGGGTGCGGGCGCTACGCCGCTCAAGCGACCAGAGCGCTTTCGGGAAACAACTTGCCGGCGCGCGTGAAACGATAGATGTTGACCAGCACGGCGCGGTCGTCGAAGGTTTTCGGCCATCCGTCTCGGAGCAGCGCTCTGCTGCTTTGCTGGTGATCATCACCGCCATCGGTAATCAAATCGTCGTCGGCCAAGCCGGCTCGCGTCAGTTTTTGGGCGTAGTCGGCGCTGAGGCCTTGTAGCCGCTTATACAGAGCGCGCTCGCAATCCCCCCCCCACTATCCTGCGGTACTTGCTAGATAAGGTCAGGAAAAAGTTAAGTCATTCTGCTTCAAAAAATAATGCAATTCATTTCAAATAATTGCTAGGGAATGACTATATCCGCCTTGACGCTGCTAATACGGGATGTTTTGTTCGGCAATCCAACTGCAATTTTCCACAAGTAAAGGGGCCGGCTGCCACTGCCAACATTGTAAAGGCAGCAGCGAGGTGGCGAACACGCATATTTCGGGGACCGGCAGAAGCCTGATTATCAGCAATACACATTGAATAAAATATCGGAAATCAACTCCGGACGCCGATATTCGCAAATTTCCAACACCTGCAGCATTTCCGCTGCACCCGGAATACATTTGCTGAGCCATTTTTGTTTGAGAGGTATTCGAATGTCTCTCGCTTGTGGCGTCGATTTCGGCATATCTAATTCGGCGGTTGGTTAGAGCAAGCTGGGACACGATGCCTTACTGCCCCTGGAAGACGACAAGGTCACCTTGCCGTCGGTGGTGTTTTTCAATGCAGAGGATGAAGCCTTCAGCTTTGGCCGTGCTGCGTTCAGCGGCTACCAGACCGGCTACGAAGGACGCCTGATGCACTCGCTGAAGAGCTTTCTCGGCTCCAGCCTGATCGATGTCCAGACTGAAGTCGGCTTACCATTCCGGGCATTTCTGAGCTATTTCATCGGCGAACTGGAAGTCCGTGCTGGAACGGCTACCGGCAGGGAATTTGACAGCGTGGTGTTGGGCCGTCCGATGTTCTTTGTCGACGACGACCCAACCGCCGATCAGCGCGCTGAAGACACGCTAGCCAAAATCGCGCGCTCGGTCGGCTTCAAGGATATCGCTTTCCAATACGAGCCGATTGCTACCGCCTTCGATTACGAATCCACCATCACGCGTAAAGAATTGGTGCTGACTGCCGATAGATGCAATGAATACAACTGTCGCGATAGTTATCAGCGTGCGCAGCATGTATTGATACGGAACCTGCTTCTTCCTTGTGAACGGCTGTGTGGCGAAGATACTGGGCGATGGCCAGCGCCGACGGACCCAGGCCTTTGCCGAGGTACAGAGCTATTACCCGTTTGTCGAGTGGACCAGTGTCCTCGGTTCGGAGTGATTGACCAGCTCGTTGATTGACCGGTTCACCCATCACGTCCACATCCTGGAAATGAACGGCGAATCGTATAGACTGGCTACCGACAAGAGACGGCAACAGCGCAATGCCAAATCGAACATCTCCTCTGAAAAAGGAGGGGCAACCCGTAACAACAAAAACAACATCTTGAAGGAACGAGCTACGCTGCGCTTCGCCCGTTCCCCCAATTCTGCCTCACAGTGCAATGTGGAGTGAAAGGAGAAAAATTCAGGACCTGAACAGCTATATTTATTAACCCGAATTGGTACGCATTTAACGCGTCATTTAGTACACCTTCATTTTAGCATTGACAGACTTCGCTGAAACGACCGGTGGTGCGACTTCAGCGCGTATTTGCCGTCGCAGTTTGGGCTAGAACAGAAATAAGTCCGTACAATAACAGTTTATTTTGGCCAGAAAAGACAGCGCATGTCCATTCAATGGTTCCCAGGTCACATGAACGCCGCCCACAAGAAGGCGGCGGAAACTATGAAGAAGGTCGATATTGTGCTCGAAGTACTCGACGGACGTTTGCCGCAAGCCAGTTGCAATCCGATGATCGAGCAATTGCATCTGCATCGCCAGCGCGCGTGCCTGAAAATTCTCAATAAAAGTGATTTGGCAGATCCTATCGCCACACAGGCCTGGATTAGCTACTACAATGCGCAAAAAAATGTGCAGGCGATCGCTTTTAGCTGCAAGAAACCTTCCGATGTCGCCAAGATACCGGATTTGTGCCTGGCGCTAGCACCGCATCGCGGTACACCGTTAAAGCCGCTGCGCATGATGATCATGGGGATTCCCAATGTCGGCAAATCGACATTGATGAATGCGTTGCTCAAGCGCCGCGTGGCAGACGTTGGCGACGAACCAGCAGTAACCAAGCTGCAGCAGCGCCTGTATTTGGGCAATAACATGGTGCTGATCGATACGCCCGGCATGTTGTGGCCAAAGATCGCTCGTCCCAGCGATGGCTTGATGCTGGCCGCCAGTCATGCAATTGGCAGTAACGCCTTGATCGAGGAAGAAGTTGCCAATTTCTTGGCGGATTTGTTGTTGATCCGTTACGCCCCGTTGCTGGCGGCGCGCTATGGTCTCAAGACCGACGGCATCGATGGTATTAGTGTGATTGAAGGCGTGGCGACGCGTCGTGGATTCCGCCTCAAGGGCGGGGATCTGGATCTGGAAAAAGCGGCACATACCTTGTTGCAGGATTATCGTACCGGGACGCTCGGACGTATCAGTCTGGAAACCCCGCAGACGCGTGCTGCGCTGCTGGCTCGCTACCAGGAAGAGCTTGCGCAGAGGCAGGCCGATACCACCGCAGCCAGTGACGACAACTAATACGATACAAGCTAGCCTGCTGCTCGGCCACTTGGCTCGTGCAGTGATTGTTAAGTCTGAAAGGCATTTTTATTAGCGAGAACCAGTAGCGTGAACTTCTGTTCCGATACGGAACGCTGGTCACTCAATTGATGAATTCAGTATTGACAAAAAACTAGCCCTCATGGCGGTGCTCGGCTGCTTCTATTCACGGGCCCTCGGTTGCGAGGGATACGCCAGCCCAGGCGCCTCTTGTCAGAGGCGCTCTGACAGCCGTACTAACACCTTAACTGGGTGGCGTTTCCACGCTAGCCACGGGTTTCTGTTGGCAATTATCAGCCGCAGTCTAACTCAATTTGACATCTGATTTGACAGTTGTTTATTTGTGGTTTTTTGACGATCTTTTGTTGTTCTCAGTAAATCTGGAATTTCCAGCATGTGTTTCGATGTTGGCTCATACAGTATCCGAGCAGTTCATCGTTCGTTATTGCAGATCAAAATCGATGGTTGTTGTATTGGCAGGAAATCGAACGATTTCAACTGATGCATTTCCCCTGCTATTTCCCGCTCACAGTGTTTGGGGCAATTCTGATCATTTAGATTATGAGGTGATCGGTTACATATGATTGCCATATTGTATATTTTTAGCAAATTTTTTTGCAATTGTAAAAATTGGAACCGTAAGTATTCTTTACAATTAATTTTATTTCTAATAATTAATATATTTATCGTTTTTTTAATATAATAAATTTTATTGATAACTTATTTTTTAATCACAGGCTCATTTATCTAGGTTATTTTTGAGAATACCATATTCTATTCGAGAAATTATGTCAATGCTAAAATGAAGGTGTACTAAATGACGCGTTAAATGCGTACCAATTCGGGTGAATAAATAGAGCTGCGCAGGCCCTGAATTTTTCTCTTTTCACTCCACATTGCACTGCGAGGCAGAATTAGAGGGCGGGCGAAGCGCAGCGTAGCCGTTCCCCCCAAGATGTTATTTTTGTT
>DCSW01000120.1 GCA_002325825.1 Collimonas sp. UBA1456 | reverse complement strand
CGCAATACCAAACTAAACACCTACTCTAAAAAAAGAGGGGCCAACCCGTAACAACAAAAATAACATCTTGGGGGAACGGGCTACGCTGCGCTTCGTCCGTTCCTTCAATTCTGCCTCGCAGTATAATGTGCGAGTGAAAAGAAAAAAATACAAGGCCTGAACAACTCTATTTATTAACCCTATTTGCCCCCGCACTGGCGTGCTCACCTCGACCTGCCTCAAAGTGTTGATGATCTGACTTTCGATAAAGCGTAATGTCTTCATGTACAACTTCCTCAAAATCGTATTTAAGAAAATTCTACTTTTAGCTAATACTCTGTTGTGGGAAGGATTACCGTCCCACGTCGATCCGGGTGCCGAGCGCTTCTAGCCGCACCAAGCCTTTGCTGTTGTCCCGCGCGGCAATCCGGATGGAGCGTAAATCGATTCTAAATCGTCGAACTTTTTGCGCTTGCATCAATTCTACAAGTAGATAATCGTCCAGCTTTACGATGTGCTCGCGGTCTGTGGTGTGCCGGGTATAGGTGAGGGATGCAACAGCAACTGCGGACATCTCAACCACTGTAAATAGTAATACAAACCAGGCGCCGCACAAGGGAAAATCGATTTCCACGGTCAACAGGGTCGCTCAAAACGATCACATAGAAAAAGTCAAGTTGACGTGGCACGATTGCGAAGTTAAGCCTCAAGTCCCATTCTTTTTGCGACTTTTTTAACCAGGCCGATCCGCAGTGCGGTTTCGGCATTAACACGCTCGCCGCAAAGAGTCGTGCATTTGGCCTAGCCTTCTCCGACCAACCGCGGCAGACTCTGAGTCCCGCCGGCACACGGCAGCAAACCGACAGCGGCTTCCGATAACACCAGTTGCGCATGTTTTCCGGCGATGCGTAAATCACAGGCTAACGCGCACTCCAACCCGCAGCCGGGGCAAGAGAATTTCCCACCTTCGCCGGTGATCACCATGCTGTAAACATTGTGGCCAGCATTGAGCGTTTGCACCAACTGCGTCAAGTCGTGCAGGATGTCGCCGGTCTAGATATTGGCCGGCGGACCGGCGATCGTCACGACGACGATGTGGCCGATGGTTTTCAGTTTGAGGTTGGTGTAATTCGCGCTATTATTAATCCGATATCCTTATTGGATGCGTTGCTCAACAACTGAGCGACAACTGGCGCGCGATGGTGGCGCGCATGATTTAATTGGTACCTTACAATATCTGATGTACGCGGACATCGCGAAAATGCCGCTCCAGCGGATATTCGCGAATGTAGTCGTAACCACCGTGGATTTGCAGCGCCTCATTGTAAATCTGAAAACCGATATCGATAGCGAGGCGTTTCGCCATCGCGGAGTATGTCGTCGCGTTGGGATCCTTGGTATCCAGTGCCGCCTGCGCGGTGCTGGCCGAACAAGTGGCGATGTTGATGCGGCGGCCGCCGTCGAGGCCATGCATCGCCAGCCGAAAGCCTTCGCTTTCCTGGCCCGGCAGGTGATAGGTGGGAATCCGCACATTGTCGAAACTGATAGTGCAGGTCGGCTGACTGTTCCAGCCCATTTTTCTCCTTGTGCCCGTGGCTGATGCCCGCCGCGTCGGCCGGCACCACGAATGCCGATACACCATGCGCACCGGCGCCGGAGATGCACGTCTTGGTGCCGTTAATCACGTAATGGCCATCGATCAGTTCAGCACTAGTTTACAAGGACGCGGCATCGGAATCGACGACCAGTTCTTTCTGGCAATACGAGCCGAGCTTTTGTCCACTCGCCAATCTCCCGCGCCAGGCTTGCTTCACCGCCGCAGTGGCCCAATTGGCAATCGCGTTTGTCGAGAAAGATAGCCTCGGCATCCAACATGGCCGCGTGCGGCGCTAGTTCGCCAATCGAGAAGTCGCGCGCGGTCTGCTGGAAGGCGCGTTGTTTCTCTGATAACTCAAAGTTCATGGTGGTTTGTCTCCAAAGCGGACGCGTGTTGAATGTCTTATTGATGCGCCGTCGATGCGGCCTGTACTGCGCTTACGGCAGAATAACGATAACTGAGGTTAGAGTAAACGTCACTCGTCACCAAAATTATTTGGGCTAAAAAAAAGGGCGACGTGGAGATTGCTGTCGCCATAATTCACTGCCACCTAATTACTAAGTTGCAATTACCGCCCTGTTCGATTGGTTAGGCAACAACACGGTATCGATAACGATGATCACGCCGTTCGACTGATTAACATCGTAGGTGCTGATATTGGAAATATGGCTACCGCCATCAACGATAGAGATGTTGTGCGGACCGTTCTTTTTCATAAAGGTCAGCTTGCCGCCGCTGGAAGTCGCCAGCTCAGTTTTGCCGTCGCCCTTCTTGATTTCGCTTCCCAACTCGGCGTAACCGGAGCACCCGTGGCACCACGTGGTAGGTCAGAATTTTGGTCAGAGTCACTTTGTTTTATGGCTTGAGCAGAGTCTCAACGGTGCCGGCCGGGAGCTTGGCGCACGCTGCATTAGTTCGTGCGAAGACGGTGAATGAACCTTTGCCCTTGAGGGTATCAACCAGGCCAGCGGCTTTTACTGCGGCTACCAACGTGGTGTGATCGGCCGAGTTGACGGCGTTATCGATGATGTCCTTGCTGGGTACATGCTTTGGCCTCCTACCATTACGGCATTTTCTACGTAGGCCGCGCTGGTGGCGATCCGTATTGCTGACAGAATCAATGCATAAGTCAGTTTGCGCATGATGACTCCTTTACAAGAGAGTCAATTTTCGAAGCCTGCTCACGCATATACGGGGCTGCCGGGAAACCGGATTCGCCAGATTCAAAAATTGCGCAAAAATTTGAGGGAACGACAGTACTGCCGCGATCGCGGCAACCACTTGAAAAGAAAATGAAGTAAGCCGATAGGCCGGATTCTGTTACGACGCTCAGACTTGCGCCCTGACGTTATGACAACCATTCCTCTAGGCGCTGAATTTCTCCAGCGCTCCAGCTCCCTACCCGCACGCTCCGCGAGCAACATCAACGCGTGCCTATTTGAGATTGCTCCGAGTGGAGGTTACCGCGTTTCACCGTAACTTAATACGCTCGTCTCTGTGGCCCTATTCCTCGCCTCACGGCGGACGGCCATTAACCGTCACCCTGCTCTATGGAGTCCGGACCTTCCTCCCGCCGACCCCTTGCAGCGTCAGCCAGCGGCTGTCTGGCTTACTTCAAGCCACATTCTATCGCAATGCAAGGGGGTGACCTGCTGCATTTTACTATGG
The DNA here is from genome assembly GCA_002325825.1 of Collimonas sp. UBA1456. Taxonomy (GTDB): domain Bacteria; phylum Pseudomonadota; class Gammaproteobacteria; order Burkholderiales; family Burkholderiaceae_D; genus Collimonas. The sequence goes on along the minus strand of DCSW01000120.1, from coordinate 5,393 downwards.
CGACCGACAAATCGCATGCAGACAATGCCAAATTGGCATAAGACACAAGCCTACGGCAGACATATAGTAAGTAGAATGTTGCAACGCAAACCTGCGAACCAAGGATGCAATACGGTAGACAATACTACGGCAAACGCCACCAAAGATATTATCGATTGAAAACTTTCCATAACCGGACAGAACACATGCACATTTGCGTATTAGGTGCCGGCGTCATCGGCCTGACTTCCGCTTACCGCTTGCTGAAAGCCAACCACCAAGTAACTTTGGTCGATGCCGCGACACTGCCAGGAAGCCAGATCAGCCTCGGCAACGGCGCACAAATGAGCTATTCCTACGTCTCTCCGCTGGCCGATCTGTCGGTATGGAATGCACTGGCCAGCATACATATTCAGCAGCGATTCGCCGCTAACGCTGTGCCAGCAAATGGATTCGCCCCCCAATAGCGCTGACCACTCAAGTTCCTGGCAGCCTGCAACCCCAGTCGCGTGCGTTAGACCACCGTCGATCTGCTGACACTGGCACTCTTCAGCCGCGCTCAATTACAACAACTGATACAGACGATCCCGCTCGATCTCCTTCCAGAATCGTACTCCAGGAGAACTGATGATGTACAGCGACGCCAAGAGAAGTCGTCGGCGATTGCGAGCTGTTCTGCCGACAACTGGTGGGGATGATGGCGCCACATCCTGGCTTCCGCTTCACGCATTCACAGTGTATCGGCGAAGTAGAAATACGCAGCGGTGCGCCGACTACGGTGCATGCCGGCCAGGAGCGAATTGCGGCAGATGCATACGTATTAGCGCTCGGCGTAGAAAGTACCGGCTTCGCGCGTCAGACCGGATTCAGATTGCCGCTCTATTTGCTCAAAGGTTACAGCATCACGGTGCCATTGATCGATAGTACCAACCAATCCGCAGCGCCGCAGGTATCGATTACCGACCTCTATAAAATCTTCTGCGCACGCCTGGCGAATCGCCTGCGCGTCGCCGGACGGGTGGAACTGGTCGGCATGGATCACAGCGTTTCTGACGCAGCAATCGATGAATCGAAGCGCGACGTCGAGCAATTTTTTCCTGGCTGCGGCGACCCCTCCGATAACCAAGTGCTGTTGCCATGCGAGCGGCTTCCGACCGACGACGCCAGACGGTGTGCCGATGATTGTCGCCACCCCATTCAAGAACCTGTATTTAAATATCGGCCACGGCAGCCTCAGCTGTGCCAGCCCTTTTTCATACCGCGCATAGGCCAAAGGAACGCAAACATGAAACTCATGACCAACCAGCAAGTCGCCGAATTGATCAGTATCGCCGATACGATTGACGCCATGCGCCTGGCGTTCGCTGGTATTGGACAAAGAATGCAGCAGGTATCGCCGACTACAATGCGATTGGCGTTCGGGTTGAAGATATCGCACTATCCGGCCCGGTATATCGTCGTGCATGCCAACGTTCCGGCTGGTAAGCCACTGCTGCAGCCGCGTCAGGCCGGATAAGCAAGCTCGCGGCCGCCATGTTGTCAGTTTAGAATCGGGCACACGCAGCGAACTGTCGCGTCCTGGCTGGCTTGCTGGCGTCCGATTTACCTAGACGATTAGCAACAGTACACATGGCATTTCATGTACTTAGTTTCCCCAAAACAGTGCCGTTCGTGCTGGCTGCGCTATTGCCGATCATGAACCTACCCGGCGGCGCACCGATATTCCACCCGCTGACGATCACTGCGCCTCTGACGACACCCGCAATTCGCTAACCCGGCGCGTGGTGATCCATTCCTTCCTGCTGCTGATCGGCGGCATGTTTATCAGCACGCACGTGTTGGCTTTTTCGAACTGTCGCTACCGGTAGTCAAGGTCGCTAGCGGCTTGCTGGCCATCGCCACGACCTGGAGAATACTCAACTCGGATAGAATGCCGAAAGAGAAGTGGCGCCGGAATCACTCTGGACCGAGGAGCCAGCTCCGAAAAAGCGTTCTAGCCGCTGATTTTCTCACTCATCGTCGGCCCTAGCCAGATTTCGGTTGCAATCATCTTCGGTGCCGGCATGCGGGTAGCGTGAAGGTGCCTTTGCCGCTGTCACTGATTGCGCCTGTGGCCGGTCTCGCTCTGGTGGAATTGGCGGTCTATCTGAACAACCGTTTTACCTGTGTTCTGATCACACTTGCTAGACGATACCGGCCCTACCATCATGCAGCGCATGACTTCGTTCATCCTACTCTGTATCGGCATGCAGATTCTGTGGAATCGCGTCAGCGGCTTGCCACAGTTATTGCAGGTACATTGAGCAAGCCAGTCAAGCAATTAGCTAAATCGCTGGTTCCCAACCATGTTGTAAAGTTATCTCACGATCTACGAAACTTGCATTTCAGCGCGAACAATCCAGATGCCGGTGATAAAGTAACTCTGTTACCAACCCACAGAGGAGAATGCAATGATCAAGAAAGTAATGATGATTGCAGCAATGTTCGGCGCGCTGTCAGCTTGCAATACTGTCGCTGGCATGGGCAAAGATGTGCAATCCGGTGGCGCTAAGATTCAAGATGTCACATAGGAAGTGCAAAAGAAAATGTAATTTCCAACGGATCAGCATTGGAGAGAGCAGTATTTCCGCTCACTCCGTGCCGACCCCGTTTCAACAATATCTGATTAATAAGAGTCGCCTCGTAAATCGGATTCGGACAAAAATTTCATCCCACATTTGTGTTGGGCCAATCAGTATCTAACATCAGCGTCCGACTTTAGAGGCATTCCAATCCCGCAGAAATGACGATCATCGAACTGCTTTTTTTGGCAACAACTGAGTAGACTTGCCATGGACATTGGCGCGCATGATAGAAAGCAGCTTTATCCCTTACGTTTGGTTTGGCCATGACGCCGATTATCCGGCGCTGTTCGCCTACGCCAACGGTGGTTATGCGGCGCCGATCTTTTTCGAAGGCGACACTAGACGGCTCGCTGCCAGCCGCGAAGATATGCTCATCACGATCACCAAAGGTGTCTATAAGATCGTGACGCGACTCAAGCCACCAGATTTCCGTAGGGCTCTGCATGAGTTGCATTTTCTGAAAAAGGATCTGGACCGCCTACCAGGAAAAGCAAAGCTCGAAGCAATAGCCTAAGGCCCAGCTAGTCAAGTTGAAGGAAGCAGTCGAATCAAGGAGTGGCATAGCCTCTATTTTTAACTTTGCTTAAAAATAGAGGCTATGCCGCAAGGGCCAATTTCTGCTTCGGGAGGGGGGGGTGATGTCGCCGAGCGCCATGTGCGGGTATTTGTGATTGTCAGTCCAGAGCTATTTCAAGGCCTTCAAGCCGCCTACCTTCGCCCGCGAGTATGAGAAGGCCGACGCTGGCTGCGCGCGCGAAAGGGTAGATTACCTACGCTGTTGGATAGGTGCGGAATTGTTGTGTTAAATTTTAAGCTGGCGCTATGCACATGGCGCTACGCTGGCGACATCGAACTTGACGCTTAACGATTGGGCCAGTACCCTCGGTACGGAGCGGTTGACCAACTCGTTGCTTGACCGGCTCACTCATCATGTTCACATCCTGGAGATTAACGACGAATTGTATAGATTGGCTACCGACAAGAGACGGTAACAGCGCAATGCCAAATCGAACATCTCCTCTGAAAAAAAGGGGGCAACCCGTAACAACAAAAACAATGTCTTTGGAGCACGGTCTATGCTGCGCTTCGCCCGTTCCTCCAATTCTGCCTCGCAGTGAAATGTGGCGTGAAAAGAGAAGAATTCAGGGCCTGAACAGCTCTATTTATTAACCCAAATTGATACACGTTTAACGCGTCATTTGGTGCATCTTCACACTGACATTGACATGATGCCGACAGCCTGCAATCCTACATAGACTGTCACACCACTGTCTGAAAGACGGACATCCAGCAATTACTCCTGGTGATAGCGCGTCACCAATTCAACTTCACTCTTGGAGCCGAGGAACACCGGCACACGCTGATGCAATTTTTCCGGCTGGATATCCAAAATCGCCTGCTTGCCGTCGGTCGCTGCACCTCCGGCCTGTTCGACGATGAAAGCCATCGGGTTGGCTTCATACATCAGACGCAATTTTCCTGGCTTATCTGGTTCACGCGCATCGGCTGGATACATGAAAATGCCACCACGGTTCAGGATGCGATGCACATCGGTTACCATCGAGGCGATCCAACGCATGTTGAAGTCCTTTTGACGCGGACCAGTGCTGCCGGCTAGCATCTCATTCACATAACACGTGACCGGCGGATGCCAGTGGCGCGCGTTGGACGCGTTGATCGCAAATTCCTTGGTCTCGGTCGGAATCCGTATGTCGGTTTGGGTCAGGACCCACGAACCCATCTCACGATCCAGCGTGAAGCAATGCACGCCATTTCCGGTAGTCAGCACTAGCATGGTTTGCGGGCCATACACCGCATAACCGGCGGCGACCTGCTTACGTCCGGCTTGCATGAAGTCCCGCTCAGTCGGGATCTTCATGCCGTCCGGTGCCTTAAGCACAGAAAAAATGGTGCCGATCGAAACGTTCACATCGATATTGCTGGAGCCATCGAGAGGATCGAACAGCAGCATGTATTCGCCTTGCGGATAGCGGTTTGGAATCGGATGGATCGATTCCATTTCTTCCGACGCCATCGCCGCCAGGTGGCCGCCCCACTCATTGGCTTCGAGCAGGATTTCATTGGAAATAATATCCAGCTTTTTCTGTACTTCGCCCTGCACGTTTTCGCTGTCGGTGCTGCCCAGCACCTCGCCTAGCGCACCCTTGCCGACAGCATGGCTGATGGTCTTGCAGGCGCGGCCCACCACTTCGATCAACAGTCGTAGTTCTGCTGGAATACTGTTGTGTAGGCGTTGCTGCTCGATCAGATGTTGCGTGAGACTAATGCGTTTCATATCGTTCATTCTTCGTAGTAACTGTCGCCGTCGGCATGGCATGCCAAAGCGGCCAAAATCAATTGGCTAATGCTTTGCCAATCACTTCCAATACATCTTTCGACAAGTTTGGTGTTACCGTCGCCCGTTGCAAAGCGCTGCGCATTTTTCCTGGATCGCCGGCGCAAATATGCGCCGGCGATCCAGGCTGCGTGCCAGACGTGCTGCAACTTGTGGATTGACGCCATTGATGGCGATAACCTAGTATGCCCAGAACTCATAACTGCTACCGTCGGTCGCATGGAAATTGGCCGAATTGCGATTTCAGAAAATAAATATCAGACTGCGTGCGCGATTCGGATTTTTCAGCGAGAAGGCATGCTGCTCCAGCAACGCGCGAATGGCAGCGATGTCGGCATTATACGCAGTTGCTTGCAACACAAACACCTACCGATATCACCAATGCTTCCTGTGCTAAGATTCTGCTCGAGATCTTTTCAACACCTTTTCAATAC
>DCSW01000001.1 GCA_002325825.1 Collimonas sp. UBA1456 | reverse complement strand
AAATCGTATCGGCAACAGGCAGAAGACTCTACATTCTTAATGACTACTTTACGGGGGGGGCTGGGACTACAAATCTTCTTAAAATACCGGATTGGACCGTGCATATCTACATAAATTTATTTACAGGACCCGCTATTATCACTCCGAAGTAACGCGCTATTTGGTACATCTTCATTCTGGTATTGACATACCGTCTTTAGGCAAGACGCCGGTCTGTGTGAGGCAAAAAGAAATCTGCCGCCCCCACACAGACACATCAAACAAGTCGCAAAGCATTTTCGCAAGCGCGATTACAGTCGATCCCGGCTAGGCTTAAACTTATTTCACAAACCAAACAGATTCAACACTGAAATCTTCAAAGTCATAAATAGCAATAGCCGTATGACTAGATTAGTGTTTAACCACGGTAGGATCGGATTTCTCGCTGCTCTTTGCCACCGTCGATTCAAGCACTACTTCTTCTTCAGTCAGCGCTACAGGCTGACGCTCCAGCGCGATTTCCAACACTTTGTCAATCCAGCGCACCGGCACAATTTCCAGCTTGTTCTTGACGTTGTCCGGAATCTCAGCTAAGTCCTTCACATTTTGCTCTGGAATCAGCACTGTCTTGATGCCACCCCGATGTGCCGCCAACAGCTTTTCCTTCAAACCGCCAATGGCCAATACCTCGCCACGCAAAGTAATTTCACCGGTCATTGCGACATCGGAACGTACCGGAATACCAGTGAATATCGATACCAATGCGGTTGTCATACCGACACCGGCCGATGGCCCGTCTTTTGGCGTCGCGCCTTCCGGTACGTGAATGTGGATATCACTCTTCTCGAACGCCTCGCCCTTGATGCCCAACTTCGCTGCGCGGCTGCGCATCACAGTGCGTGCTGCCTCGATCGATTCCTTCATCACGTCGCCCAAAGTACCGGTACGAATGATCGCACCCCTGCCCGGCATTTTGACGGCTTCGATGGTCAGCAACTCACCGCCCACTTCAGTCCAGGCAAGGCCAACCACCTGGCCGATCTGATTCTCTTGTTCGGCAACACCGTAGTCGAAGCGCCGCACACCGAGAAATTTATCGATGTTCTTCGAAGTCAGGGCAACCGTCTTCTCCTGCCTTTTCAACAGCAGCAACTTGACCACCTTGCGGCAGATTTTAGAGATTTCGCGCTCCAGCGAACGCACCCCAGCTTCACGCGTGTAGTAACGAATGATGTCTCGGATTGCGCCCTCATCAACCGTGATTTCCTCAGCCTTCAAACCGTTATTCTTGATTTGTTTAGGCAGCAAGTAGCGTTGCGCAATATTTGTCTTTTCATCCTCGGTGTAGCCGGACAAGCGAATCACTTCCATTCGGTCCAACAATGCTGGCGGGATATTGAAAGAGTTCGAGGTCGCCACGAACATCACATCCGACAAATCGAAATCGACTTCGATATAATGGTCTGAGAAAGTATGATTCTGCTCCGGGTCCAGCACCTCCAGCAAAGCTGAAGATGGATCACCTCGGAAGTCCATGCCCAGCTTGTCGATCTCATCGAGCAGGAACAACGGATTACGTACCCCGACCTTGGCCAGACTTTGCAAAATCTTGCCTGGCATCGAACCGATGTAAGTGCGACGATGGCCGCGAATCTCGGCTTCATCACGCACACCACCCAAAGCCATCCGTACGAACTTGCGGTTGGTGGCGCGGGCGATCGATTGCCCCAAAGAGGTTTTACCTACGCCCGGAGGACCGACGAAACACAGGATCGGCGCCTTCAGCTTGTCGACGCGCTGTTGCACGGCAAGATATTCCAGGATGCGTTCTTTGACCTTATCAAGGCCATAGTGGTCACCTTCCAGGACTTTCTCGGCATTGCCCAGCTCGTTATTGACCTTGGATTTTTTCTTCCATGGCAAACCAACCAAGGTGTCGATGTAGTTGCGCACCACCGTCGCTTCGGCTGACATCGGCGACATTAGTTTCATCTTCTTCAGTTCGCTCTGGGCTTTTTCTAGGGCTTCCTTCGGCATCTTGGCGGCCAGAATTTTCTTTTCCAGCTCTTCCAGATCGGCACCTTCTTCGCCTTCGCCTAACTCCTTCTGGATCGCCTTGACCTGCTCGTTCAGATAGTATTCGCGCTGCGATTTCTCCATTTGCCGCTTGACGCGGCCACGGATACGCTTTTCAAACTGCAGGATGTCCAACTCACCTTCGAGCTGTCCCAACAAGTGCTCGTAGCGCTTAACAATTTTGAAGATTCCCAGAATCACCTGCTTTTGCTCAAGCTTGAGCGGCAGATATGCGGCGATGGTGTCTGCCAGACGGCCGGCATCGTCGATACCCGACAACGAAGTCAGGATCTCTGGTGGAATCTTCTTGTTCAGTTTGACGTATTGGTCGAACTGCTGAACGATGGTGCGACGCATCGCCTCCACCTCAGCCTCATCGCCAAATTCGGATTCGACCAACGTCAGGTCAGCGACGAAATGCGTGTCGAGCTCGCTGATATGATGGATACGGGCTCGCTGCGCACCTTCTACTAATACCTTGACGGTACCATCAGGTAATTTCAACATTTGCAAAATGTTAGCGACACAGCCGATCTCGTAGATATCGTCCGGCAACAGCTCATCCTTGGCGGCAGCCTTCTGAGCGGCGAGCATAATACTCTTACCCTGCTCCATGGCGGCTTCCAAGGCCTTGATGGACTTCGGGCGGCCGACGAACAAAGGGATCACCATATGCGGGAATACCACCACATCCCGTAAGGGCAAGAGAGGCAACCGAGTTTGTTCAGTAAATGTAGCAGTCGTCATAGCGAGCCTTATCAAAGAAACTTAGCAGTGATGTTGGAACGAGTAGCCGAAACTCAAGCCTCAGTTTCGCCTCAGTTTCAACAAGAAATCACCACTTCTAACTTCTATTAGCAATGTGTTGGCAATGCATTCGTGATGGTAAATAAAAAAGCCACACGCGAAGATCTCTTCGGGTGACTTTTTATTGAAGCTAATTCAATTATGTTTTAGAAAATTGTATTACTTTTGCCTAAAAAGCCTGCTTAAACTCTTAAGTTTTACATGATTTTATATATTTTCTGAAACAACTTACGATGACCTAATCGATGCACAAGCGAAAGTAAACGTAGAACAGTTCGCAGAACACGCTGCTGGCCGCGATTATTTCGCCCGAGATACTTTAGGCTGCTCATGGTAAATCAGCAATGGCTTAGCGCCGCTGGTGACAGTATTTTCGTCCACGACCACCTTAGCGACGTTTTGTTGACTTGGCAAGTCGTACATGACATCCAGCAGGATGTGTTCGAGAATAGAGCGTAAACCACGTGCTCCGGTCTTGCGCGCCAATGCCTTACGGGCAATTGCCTGCAGCGCGGCAGGGTAAATTTCCAGCTCGGCCCCATCCATTTGCAACAGCTTCGAATATTGTTTTACCAACGCATTTTTCGGAGCGATCAGGATTTCGATCAGCGCCTCCTCGTTCAACTCCGCCAACGTTGCGATCACCGGCAAACGGCCGACCAGTTCCGGAATCAGGCCGAAACGCATCAAATCTTCCGGCTTGGTGTCCAGCAGCACTTCGCCTGAGGTACGCTGGCTCTGATTTTTCACGCTTGCCGAGAAACCAATACCGCTCTTTTCAGAACGATCTGAAATGATCTTTGCCAAGCCATCAAATGCACCGCCGCAAATAAACAGAATATTGGTGGTATCGATCTGCACGAAATCCTGATTCGGATGCTTGCGACCACCTTGCGGGGGTACCGAAGCCATGGTACCCTCAACCAGCTTCAGCAATGCCTGCTGCACACCCTCGCCTGATACGTCGCGGGTGATGGATGGATTGTCTGATTTACGGGAAATTTTATCGATTTCATCGATATATACGATGCCGCGTTGCGCCTTCTCAATTTCATAATTGCAGTTCTGCAATAATTTTTGAATGATGTTTTCGACGTCTTCGCCTACATAACCGGCTTCGGTCAGGGTCGTAGCGTCCGCAATCACGAAAGGAACGTTCAGCATGCGCGCCAACGTCTGTGCCAGCAAGGTCTTGCCGGAGCCGGTCGGGCCTACCAGTAGAATGTTGCTTTTCGCTAGCTCGATATCATTCTTCTTGCCTAAATGCTTCAGACGCTTGTAGTGGTTGTAGACCGCCACCGACAAAATTCGCTTGGCCGGCTCCTGCCCAATCACATACTGGTCGAGCAAATCGCAAATTTCTTGCGGGATCGGCAATTCCGATTTCTGACAATCCAGCGTTTCAACATTCGAAGCTTCATCGGTAATGATGTTATTGCAGAGATCGATACATTCATCGCAGATAAATGTCGATGGCCCAGCGATGAATTTCTTCACCTCATGCTGGCTCTTGCCGCAGAAGGAGCAGTAAAGCAGTTTTTCGCCGCTGGAAGATTTTTTATCAGACATAAAGGCAAAGTTTAAGTAAATCTATAGGGGTATGGCATTGCTTTTATATTACCTGGGAAATTGAAGTTCGTCACAACAGGAAAATACAAAACACACTGTCCGTGACTATACGACATCTACGAGAAATAAGAGAAGAGCACAATCGGCGCCGGCGCACATCAAGCAGCATGCTGCTTGATGTGCGCCGGTACTTTTGGAGCGTGGCGTTTTATCAATACGCTATGATCAAGCGCGTGTCACCAGAACCTTATCAATCAGGCCGTATTCTACTGCTGCATCGGCAGACATGAAATTATCCCGATCAGTATCCGTGCTGATCTGTTTAATGCTACGCCCGGTCTTGTCGGCCAAGATACCGTTGAGGCGTTCGCGCAGATATAGTATCTCGCGCGCCTGAATCTCGATATCCGAAGCCTGCCCTTGCGCACCACCCAATGGCTGGTGAATCATGATGCGCGAATTCGGCAACGAAAAACGCTTGCCATTGGCTCCAGCCGCCAACAGGAAAGCACCCATCGAAGCCGCCAATCCAGTACACAAAGTGGAGACTGCTGACTTGATGAACTGCATGGTATCGAAAATCGCCATGCCAGCAGACACCGAACCGCCGGGAGAATTAATATAAAGAGAAATATCCTTATCCGGATTCTCGCTTTCCAGGAACAGTAATTGCGCCACTACCAGGTTGGCGGTCTGGTCGTTGATCGGGCCAACCAGGAAAATGATGCGTTCACGCAGCAAACGCGAGTAAATATCATAGGAACGCTCACCGCGACCACTTTGCTCAATTACGATAGGCACCATGCCGAGCATGTCAGTATCCAGTGCCAAATTACGATTAAAGCCTATCATATTTTTCCTTATGAAGAGCGCTCAAACTAGATCAGCCCGCTAATCACGTCCAACACTGCCGGACATGATGCCGAGACTCATTAAGCTTATTGCCAGTTGTTGCTCATCAATTCATCGAACGCAACCGACTTTTCAGTCACTTTCGATTTTCCCAACACGTAGTTGACGACGTTTTCCTCCAAAACAAGAGCCTCAACTTCTGCCATGCGGCGGCGATCGCTGAAATAGTATTTCAAGACTTGCTGTGGATCTTCGTAGCTTTTGGAAAAGTCCTCAACTTGCGCCTTGACTTGTTCAGGCGTAGCTTGCAGCTTATTTTTCCTGACCACTTCGGCCAGAATCAGGCCGAGGCGAACGCGACGCTCTGCCTGAGCGGTGAACAGCTCAGGTGAGAATGACGTATCGCTGACCTTCATACCGCGTTGTGCCATATCTTGACGGGTCATTTCAACCAGACGCTCAACATCTTGATCGATCAGTGCCTTCGGCACGTCCAATTCACTGACCTTGATCAGCGCATCCATCACGCTATCCTTGTTCTTGGCATTGACGCGGGAACTGACTTCACGCTCCAGGTTAAGCTTGATGCCAGCGCGCATCTTGTCCAGATCGCCGTCTTGGATACCCAGCGACTTGGCAAATCCGGCATCGACTTCTGGCAGATGCCCCCACTCCAGCTTTTTCAGCATGATAGTGAATTCTGCAGTCTTGCCGGCGACGTCCTTGCCGTGGTAATCAGCCGGGAAAGCCAGCTCAAATGTCTTCGATTCGCCAACTTTGAGGCCAATCGTGGCGCCTTCAAAATCAGGCAACATGCGGGCTTCGCCTAATACGTAGGCGAAGCCGTCAGCCTTATTACCCTGGAATTCAACACCGTCGATCTTGCCTACGAAATCGACAGTCACGCGGTCGCCATTCTGTGCAGACAGATCGCTGCCGCCGTCGCCGTGCGCGCCTTGTTCGCCCTTGACGTGATAGTGCACGCGCTGCTTGCGCAGGATGTCGATGGTCTTGTCGATTTCGGAATCGCTGACCTCAACTTTGATCTTTTCAACTTCAACGCCGGTAAGATCACCGATCTTGACTTCTGGGTAGACTTCGAAAGTCGCGTCGAATACCAAGGTGCCTTCAACCACGCCTTCGCTACTCTTCGGCTCGATCTTTGGGTAACCGGCGACGCGCAAGTTATTTTCGTTGGCGGCAGTGTTGAATGCGCTACTGACTTTGTCGTTCAGAACTTCGGCTTCGACCTGATAGCCGTACTGTGCTGCAACCATCTTTATCGGCACTTTGCCTGGGCGAAAGCCTGGGGCTTTAGCAGTTCGAGCACGAACCTTCAAGCGCTTTTCGACTTCGATTCTCACTTCACTGATCGCAATAGTTAAGTTAAGGCGGCGTTCAAGTTTATCCAGAATTTCGACTGCAGTTGCCATGTGGATCGTCCAAAAATTAAAAAGTCCGTAGTGAGACAAGGGTGATCCGAGCCACGCAATTACCCCGTCAGGCCAGGATTACTAGTAACTGGAGTGATAAAATATTGTCATTTTCACCCTACCCCGTCACGCTAAAGTCCGATATTCTATACATAAAGAGGCCGTTGCGCCAAAACGCGTCACGCGCAACGGGTATTAAGAAGCATACTTGTTTGAGCGGGATCTGGTTACCTTACGAGACCGGCGCCGCTATCACGCTATTTTGCGGGCTACCATCCACCAATTCACTCGAATAAGTCAGGTAGACCAGTGTCAGTATATTAGGCTTTGGATCGACCGGCCACACAATATTTAGGCGCTTGAACAATACCGACATGCGTTCAGTGAAGACATCTTCCCGCAACGGAAGCTTGTGCAATCAATGCCTCCAAGTGATCTTCAACTAGAACTACCGAGCCCTTGACGCCGCCTGTTCACGCTCCCGAAGCGCAACAGGTAACGCCCTGCACCCTTGGATCGTCACAGGCCTTGACCACAACCCGATCATTCCGGCCGACCCAGCGAAATACAGCACCCACCTCACAAACTTGCTCCGATGCCGTTTACACCGCATCCGTTGCTATTATGGCAAATCCAAATAACGCGAACACCGCCAAGGACTTTGTCCGCATGCTTTCTCCGAGAAATAAAATTTGATTGTGTGCCGAAGAAACCGCCCGATGTTAGCGATTTTTCGCCTTGCAAAAGCAACAGACATAAAAAATCTCCGCACAAGATGGGTTCTGAATACTTCAGAAAGACGGCAATCATACCGACAGATGGTGCGACCGAGAGGACTCGAACCTCCACAAGATTGCTCTCGACAGGACCTAAACCTGTTGCGTCTACCAATTTCGCCACGGTCGCATTTGAAATTTTTTTACCTAATATTGTTTCGCAATATTAAAGATTTATTCAATTCCATTCTACCGCAAGCTGCCGGATATGGCGAGAGGCCTTGGTATTTCCGCGTCAAATTTATGACGACAGCCGCCGCCATCACTGCGGCTTCTTGACACGAAAGTCAGCATGATCGGCCCGCAGCGCCGTTCTGCAGATTCGACAATTGCATTTTACGGAGCGACACCGGCAGCAATGTCGTATTCAATCTGATCGATCAGAATCACCGAAGTGCGGATGATCATGCCAAACAGCGCAATCACACCGAGCTACGCGACGAAGCCGAACGGCAGATGCAGGATCAGCAGCGCCACCGACGCATAGCTTGTCGATCGGATTCTCGTGCACACCTACCACAACCTCCTTGGCGCCCTGGCACGCCACGCTGACCACCGGCGTGCCGGCCGCCACCATACTTGTCCGGCATTTACACTGATCGCTGTGACGACGGTTTGTAACTGTATCAGTTGTAAATCATTCGGATCGAGGCACATCAAGACCTGGCCGCTTCTGACCATCGTACCGACATCCATCTGGTGCGTGATGATCTTGTCGGCCACCATGGTCGGCCGAATATTGTCAGTCACCTCCAGCTTTTTGGAGCACGCCACTGCCAACAACAAAGAACATATCAAAACGACATGTGGGATGCCAAACACGCGCCGGTTAGATGCAACCTAACGCTAAATTATCTTGATCAACACAGTTTTTCCTTTACTATTCATAGCTGTCGCGGGTTTGCGTATTACCATCAGCCGCTACGGTTTTTTTATTATCAGGGCAGCAAAGCCATACCTGGGTACGCCGTGATTCAGCTCACGGGTTCACATCATGAAGTCAACAGTTCATAACTTGCCACTCAGTAATTATAATTGCGCAGGTTCAAGTTTGAACAAGGCTTTTTACATGTGCAAAACCGAAACAAAATATCATTTACACAACTATTCGCGCCTTGCGTCTGAGCTGATGTCCTAATGTCTGCTAATCATTACGAAAATTTTCCAGTCGCGTCCATACTCCTTCCTGCTCGCTTCCGCCCCGCAGTACAAGCGATTTATGCATTCGCCCGCAGCGCCGACGACATTGCCGACGAAGGTGATGCCAGTGCCGAGCAGCGCTTGCAGGCGCTGCTCGCATTCGACACCGCGCTGGACTGGATCGCACTGAAGCTGCCCGCAGAAGACGCCTTGTTCCAGGCGCTGCAACAAACCATCATCGAATATGATTTACCGCTGACGCCGTTTCGCGACTTACTATCGGCATTTAAGCAGGACGTCATGACAACACACTACAGTCAATTCACGGAATTGCTTGATTATTGTCGGCGCTCCGCCAATCCGGTCGGCTTCCTGATGTTGTATTTATATGACGAGGCGAACGAACGCAACCTGCAGGATTCAGATGCCATCTGCTCGGCATTGCAGCTCATAAATTTTTTGCAAGATGTCGCTGTCGATTGGCAAAAGGCGAGGATATACCTACCACTAGAAGACTTGCATCGCTTCGGTGTGCCGACATCTCAAATCGCCACAAGCACAGTAAACCATGCCTGGCGCAGGCTGATGCAGTTCGAGGTGGCGCGAGCGCGCAGCATGATGCGCGCCGCTGCGCCGCTAGCCTTGCGCCTGCCCGGACGGATTGGCTGGGAGTTGCGGCTAGTGGTACAAGGCGGCTTGCTCATACTGGAAAAACTCGAAGCAGCAGACTACGATATGTTCCGCCACCGACCCAAGTTGGGCAAGCTAGATTGGCTGCTGCTGGCGTGGCGCGCGCTGCGCATGTGATGTACTCAGCATATGCGCAGCAACGACCGAAGCATCGTCCAACAGCACGAAATACGAATAAATCCAGATACTTCGACAAGCAAACTGTATTTTGTACGTATACTTAAGGAAAGTTGCTTTTTACGAATCCCGGACCATCGACTTTGTACCGTTGCAACATACTGTTATCGCCTCCTGTTACCATTTGCAAACCTATGTCACCAGACGATTACTGCCAACAAAAAGCTGCTCAGAGCGGCTCCAGCTTTTATTACAGCTTCCTATTTCTGTCGATTGAGCGTCGTCGCGCCATCACGGCACTGTATGCGTTCTGCCGCGAAGTAGACGATACCGTCGATGACTGCACCGATGAAAGCGTAGCGCGTACCAAGCTCATGTGGTGGCGCAAGGAAATCGCTGCGATGTTGGCCGGCAACCCCACTCATCCAGTAACGAAAGCGCTGCAACCGCACCTGCTGACCTATGGGCTGGATGGCCAGCATCTACAAGCAATCATCGACGGCATGGAAATGGATCTGAATCAGACCCGCTATCTCGACTATCCCAGCCTGAAGCAATATTGCTGGCATGTGGCGGGCGTGATCGGCATCTTGTCGGCCAGAATTTTCGGAGTAAGTCAGCCGCAAACCTTGCAATTCGCCGAGAAACTCGGGCTCTCACTCCAACTGACGAACATCATCCGTGATGTCGGCGAAGATGGTCGCAAGGGCCGCATCTATCTGCCAGCCAATGAACTACAGCAATTCGGCGTCACCGCCGCCGACATCCTGAACGCCCGTTACAGCGACAATTTCGTCAACCTGATGCGCTTTCAGGTAGCCAGAGGACAGCAAGCCTATGACGAAGCTTTTGCATTGCTGCCCAAGCAGGACCGCCGTGCGCAACGTCCGGGCCTGATGATGGCAGCGATCTATCGAGCCCTGTTGGTCGAAATCGAGCGTGACGGCTTCCATGTGCTGAACCAACGAATCTCACTGACGCCGATTCGTAAATTATGGTTGGCGTGGAAGACCTATGTGCGCGAGTTAACCTTCACATGAAAACGCCGCCATCTCCACGTACTCAGGGATCCACCTTAACGGTAAAAATGGCTGCCTTCGCGCGCGGGAATGACACGCCAAGTTATTCTGGGAACGAATTCAATGGCCACTAACATGCAGCAGGTTGCGGTAATCGGCGCCGGCTGGGCCGGTTGCACCGCAGCGGTCGAGCTAACTATCGCTGGTCACCAGGTCACCTTATTCGAAGCCAGTCGCCATCTTGGTGGGCGAGCGCGCCGGGTCGAAATCAATGAGCTGACGCTGGACAACGGCCAGCATATTCTGCTTGGCGCCTATAAAAATAGCCTGAACATGATGCGCAAGGTCGGCATCGACCTGGCCACTGCCATGCTGCGCCTGCCGCTACAAATGTGCTATCCAGGCGACGGCATGACCTTTATCGCACCGCACCTGCCGGCGCCGCTGCACCTGGCGCTGGCGCTGTGGCGCGCGCATGGTATAGATCGCGAGGATAAATTGGCGTTGGCGCGTTTTTCATCGGCAGCGCGCTGGATGGGCTGGCAATTGCATGATGACTGCAGCGTCAGCACACTGCTGGAACGTTTCGACCAGACTGAACGCTTGATCCAGTTGATGTGGCGTCCGTTATGCCTCGCTGCACTCAATACCCGCCCCGAACGAGCTTCAGCGCAAGTGTTCTTGGCGGTATTGCGCGATAGCCTCGGCGCCAGGCGCAGCGCATCAGACATGCTGCTTCCGCGGGTTGATCTAAGCAGCCTGTATCCGCAACAAGCGGCGGCGTTCATCGAAGAGCGCGGCGGCACTCTGGAATCTGGCCGTAGCATAAGGAAATTGCGGCGCCACGGCGTGCACTGGCAACTCGATAGCACTGACGCCAGTCTGGATTTCGATGCCGTGGTCATCGCCACGCCGCCCGAGATCGCTTCCGGCCTGCTGGACGGCATCGCCGATGCAGCACTGGTCTCACACCTGCGCGACTTTGAATACGAGTCGATTACCACCTGCTACCTGCAATATCCGGGCGAGCTTCGATTACAGCGCCCGTTCTTCGCCTTGATCGATATACCACCAACCACAGAACCGACCAGCGTACCGACCTGGGGCCAATTCGTATTCGATCGTGGCCAACTCGATCCGGCTCAGACAGGCTTACTAGCAGTCGTGATAAGCGTGTCGTCGGCGGCCATCGAGTCTGGCCACGAAGCGCTGGCGCACAATATCGCCGCGCAACTTGCCGCAACCTTCAAGCAGCCGCAATTGGCGCACCCAATATGGGCCCGCGTGATTTCAGAAAAGCGCGCCACCTTCGCGTGCACGCCGGCCCTAGCTCGTCCAGTTAACCACAGCGGCCTGGAAAGACTACTCCTGGCAGGCGACTACACCGCCAGCGACTATCCGGCAACGCTGGAATCAGCGGTGCGTAGCGGTAAGCTGGCAGCACAGAAATTGCTCAAGCAACTACGCTAAGTTCGCCTCCAGCTGGCGATACAGCCAATCTTCGGTACGACACGGCGGGCACTACTTTCGCTTGAAGAAGCTTCATGCCAGACATCAATTGATTTCCACTATACCGGCATGCTTTTCCTCTAATATAGCGGCTGGACCATATCTGACAAAGACCAGCGGAGAGCCTTATGTCTATAATTGCCTGCGTCGAAGACCTGCGCATACTAGCCCCAAAGCGCGTGCCAAAATTCTTCGACGACTATGCCGACAGTGGCTCCTATAACGAATTTACTTGCCGCGCCAACAGCAACGAATTGGCAGGAATACAGTGGGACAATGGCGAAATGCTGGGCGCCATCGCCACCCAAAAATTCAGAATTCCGTGTATCTTGTCGACCGCGAGAATCTGTTCGATCGAGGATGTCGCCAGCGTCACCACCAAACCGTTTTGGTTCCATCTGTATGTGATACGCGACCACGACTTCATCAAATCGCTGATTGATCGAGCCAAGGCGACCAAGTGCTCGAAGTTGACGCTGATGCTGGATTTGCAGATTCTTGGAAAACGCCAAAAGGATCTGAAGAATAGCATGTCGGTGCCGCCAAAGATGATGCTGACCAACCTCATAGACCTCGCTTCCAGACCGGGCTAGGCCTTGCATGCACTCGGCGGCCGTAAATCGTTCGGTAACCTGGTGGGCCACGTCAAGGGTACGAATAGCACCATAACGCTGAGCAAATGGACTGCTAGCCAATTCGACCCGCCCCTGTTTTAGGACGGACATCTCCTGGATCAAGTAACAATGGGGTGGCAAGCTGGTTCTGAAAGGCATCCTCGACATCGAAGATGCCAAGATCACCGCTCGCAACGGTGCCGACGCCATCGTCGTCAGCAATTACGGCGACCGTCAACTAGATGGCGCAGTGTCGTCGATATCGGCGCTGCCGGTGATTGCCTATGCGGTAGGCGACCAGATCAAAGTCTGACTCGATGGCGGCATCCGCAGCGGCCAGGATCGATCACACTGGGGGCCAGGGGCACCATGATCAGCCGCGCCTTTTTGTACAGCTTGGGTCTGATGGATGAAAACGGAGATCACCAGAATGCTGTAAATACCGCAACAGGAACTGGATGTCGGCATGGTGCTGACAGGTAACAAGTATATCAAGGATGTCGAGCTGCAGCTCATCCTTTGATCTGCGCTTTGGCGCACACCGCACAATATCCGGCTCAACGAGCAGGCACGCTCATTACGTAACGTCGAACTGATTGAGCCACACGTTATGTGCAAGCAGTCGCCCCGACAGAAATTCGCTAATTTTGTCATCGGACCACCCGCCATATCTCACATTGCGGGATTTTTCTGACGCCATCCCTGGGATACTCCGTCCTTGCAGTCATTACGGATCATGTATTGCACCGTCTCGGGAAATGACGAACCCGGAGTAATATACTGGCTGGTTGAAATCAGAATCCAGTCGCGGCGTACCTACATCGACATAAATAAAAACACCGAAAGGAAGCGACGGCAAGATTTGATTGTCGAATAGCGGAGCGTAACCTGCTGAAGCCGAATCATGTTCGGATTTCTCGGAGCTTATTGCGTATACTTGCCTATTGCGTATGCTTCGACAGCAATAGTCTCTTGGAGAGACTGCAAAACAGTCACAGCCGACCTGAAATGCATTTACCAAGGTAGTACAGAAGAGCAGACCCTGGCAGAGCTGAGGTGCTTTGGTCAGCAATCGAATTGGACAGTACCCTCAGATCGCCAA
>DCSW01000016.1 GCA_002325825.1 Collimonas sp. UBA1456 | reverse complement strand
ACTGTGAGCTTCAGCTCAATACCAAGCTGTAATTAGTCGATTTTCTCTTTCCTCGCTTTAATTGTTATATTGAAAAGTTGTTACAAAGATTTCGAACAGGCTCTGAAAAATGAGGGGCAACCCGTAACAACAAAAACAACATCTTGGGGGAACGAGCTACGCTGCGCTTCTCCTGTCACCCCAATTTTGCTTCGCAGTGAAATGTGGAGTGAAAAGAGAAAAATCCAGAGCCTGAATAACTCTATTTACTAATCCAAATTGGTACTCGTTTAAAAAGTCACTTGGTACATTTTCATTCCGACATTGACAGCCATACTAATCCTTTCAAGCAATCATAATTACCAGGTCAAATAAGAGCCGCGCCAGAAGCTGGCGGCAGCATGAATTCTGCTATTATAGTAGATTAAGTTCTGGTCATATATGAATTGCTGTCCGATCTTAGAAGGCTTATTACCCGTACATGATTTTACTGTGACGCTGCAAGCCGCTCGTAACAGGTCTTGAGCATGGCGTATAATTTAAAAACTGCAGTACTTTTCCGCAAGTACTTTCATATTTAGGAGATTCATATGGCAATGACAGCAGCAGACGTCTTGAAAATGGCAAAAGACAACGAGGTAAAATTCGTTGATTTTCGCTTTGCTGATACCAGGGGTAAAGAACAGCACGTAACTGTTCCAGTTTCCAATTTCGACATTGATAAATTCGAATCTGGTCATGCATTCGACGGTTCTTCTATTTCTGGCTGGAAGGGTATTGAAGCTTCCGACATGTTGCTGATGCCGGATCCAAACACCGCAAACATCGATCCTTTCATGGAAGAGGCCACATTGTTCATGCAATGTGACGTGATCGAGCCATCCGATGGAAGGGGCTATGACCGTGATCCGCGCTCGATCTCCAAGCGCGCCGAAGCCTACCTGAAATCATCCGGCCTGGGCGACACAGCTTATTTCGGCCCAGAACCGGAATTCTTCATTTTCGATGACGTGCGTTGGGGTGCAGACATGTCGGGCTGCTTCGTCAAGATCGGTTCCGAAGAAGCATCCTGGAGCACCGGCGCCAAATTCGAAGGCGGCAATACAGCTCATCGTCCGGCCGTCAAGGGCGGCTACTTCCCAGTGCCACCAGTCGATAGTTTTCAGGACATGCGTTCGGAAATGTGCCTGATCCTCGAATCTTTGGGCATTCCGGTTGAAGTGCATCACCACGAAGTAGCTGGCGCCGGCCAAAATGAAATCGGAACCAAGTTCTCGACTTTGGTTGAGCGCGCCGATTGGACCCAGAACCTGAAGTACGTGGTCTGGAACGTCGCCCAGACCTACGGCAAGACAGCTACTTTCATGCCTAAGCCTATCGTTGGTGACAATGGTTCCGGCATGCACGTGCACCAATCGGTATGGAAAGACGGTAAGAACCTGTTCGCTGGCGACGGCTATGCCGGTCTGTCGGAATTCGCCTTGTTTTACATCGGCGGCATTATCAAGCACGCCAAAGCACTGAACGCGATCACCAACCCAGGTACCAACTCGTACAAGCGTCTGGTTCCAGGCTACGAAGCGCCTGTCAAGCTGGCTTACTCGGCGCGTAACCGTTCGGCTGCGATCCGTATCCCACACGTGGCCAATCCAAAGGGTCGTCGTATCGAAACCCGTTTCCCTGATTCGCTGGCGAACCCATACCTGTGCTTCTCGGCGTTGCTTATGGCGGGTCTGGACGGCGTACACAACAAGATCCATCCGGGCGAAGCAGCGTCGAAAGACCTGTACCATCTGCCACCAGAAGAAGACAAACTGATCCCAACCGTTTGCGCTTCACT
The DNA here is from genome assembly GCA_002325825.1 of Collimonas sp. UBA1456. Taxonomy (GTDB): domain Bacteria; phylum Pseudomonadota; class Gammaproteobacteria; order Burkholderiales; family Burkholderiaceae_D; genus Collimonas. The sequence continues at coordinate 14,715 of DCSW01000016.1, read as the reverse complement.
GGAAGAAGCGTTGGAAGCGTTGGACAAGGATCGCGAGTTCCTGACCCGTGGAGGCGTATTCAGTGACAGCATGATCGATGCGTATCTGGATCTGAAGGTGCAGGAAGTTCAACGCTTCCGCATGACGACCCATCCGATCGAATTCGACATGTACTACTCGGTATAAGTCGTTTCGTAAGTTCGAACCACGGCTATTGCGTCATACAATAGGAGTGGCTCAACAACAAGGACGGGAAAAGTTTTCCTGTCCTTGTTGTTGTTATGAGCCGGATTTCGGCAGATAATACGAATCTGCAGGATGGTTTGTCAGTGCCACTTTCTCGAACTAGGGCTCCCAATGATTTACGAAGCAAATCTATGAAGCGTCATATGTTGCGTTTTCCCAGCCGATCTTTTCTGCTGCTCGGGTTCGGCGTCGCCGCTGCTGCGGCTCACGCCAAAAGTGAGGTGTATCTGTGCGTGGATCAGATTTGTTTTAATGGCGTCAAGGAATGCTAAAATACTGGCGATACCAATGGCTGCAAGTGCGTCAATCGGCCGCCGCTGACTTCTAGTTCGTCGAGTAAGTCGGTATCCAGAGGCAATTTTAGCTCATCAGGCCGCAGTAGCGGTCTTTATTTTTCCGATGCACTATAATGTGGTAATCTTGCCTATTCCTTGCTGACATCGCCAAGTAAAGCTTGTTATGCTCGGAACATGCACCATTCAAATGTGGCAAGGTTTGCTGTTTCCGCTAGAAACGCATGGTGCTACGTTTTGTGATAGAGATTTCGGATGTCAACAAAAACAGCTGCTCGATCCTTATGGGCGCCTGGTATTTTCTAATACCGCAGCGGAAAATCTGCTGCGGTTTGCTGGTCCAGTAAACATTGTCGGATCTGTTTCCTAACCTGGAGCGCGTCGGATGTGAGCCGTTGTGGGGCGACATCATTGTCACTGTTCTGGATAATCCAGACGTACCGGTATTGCTCGAGTTGCACCTGAACGTTCAGCAGCTAAAGTTAAAGCGCGAGGGGCGATTGAACGATCAAAGTCAGGTCAACAATGAACTGATCCGCAACTCGCCCATGAAATCAAGAACCCGCTGGGCAGCATTCGCGGCGCCTCGCAGTTGCTGGAGCTGGGGTTGCCGGATCGTCATCTGAAAGAGTTAAGCGAGTATACGTAAGTCATCATCAAAGAAGCGGATTGCCTGCAGATTTTGGTGGACCGGTTTCTGGTGCCACACCGGCTGGCGCAGATCGTTGGTGATGTAAGTATCCGCGAGGTGTACGAGCGGGTGCGGCGCCTGATCTTTGCCGAGTTCCCAAGTGGGCTGACCATCAAGTGCGATTACGACTTATCGATCCCGCAGTTTCGAGGCGACAAGGAACAGTTGATGTAATTCATCCTGAACATTGTCCATAATGTAGCACAAGTGCTGCATTAACGGATCAAGGCTGGCGATGTCGAACTGATTCTCCAGACCCGCGTGGTACACCAAGTGATGCTGGCTAATATTCGTTAGCTGCTGGCACTAGACTTGCGTATCATCGACAATGGATCCGGCATCCCGGTCGAGATTCGGGAGCGCATTTTCTACCCATTGATATAGGGCCGCGATGGTGAGCAGCGGCTTGGGATTGACATTGGCGCAAACTTTCTTGCAGCAACATATGGGCGTCATCGAATGCGAAAGGCGGCCTGGCTGTATCGATTTCAGTATTCTGATACTGCTGCCGTAACTGGTGGTTAGCTTACCCGTCGGCCGTCGTGGCAATGACAAACCACTCAAGCAGGTTCGTGAGCGGATTCTTGATGCAGCATAAAAATAAAAGATATGAAACCAATCTGGATTGTTGATGACGACGAATCGATTTGATGGCTGCTTGAAAAAGCGCTAGCCCGCGAAAATCTGAGTATCAAGAATTTTTCCATCGCAAGCGATGCGATTGAATCATTGCAATCGAGTGCCCCGCAAGTGTTTATCTCCGACATCCGCATGCCAGACTCATCCGGCCTGGAGTTGCTGCACATCGTTAAGGCTAAATTTCTTGGTATTCCGGTCATTATTATCACCGCCCTTTTTGATCTGGATTCCGCCGTGGCGGCATTCCAGGGCGGGACGCTCGAATACCTGGCCAAGCCGTTCGATGTCGACAAGGCTGTCGAGTTGATCCGCCACGCGTTGGAATAAAGCCTGAGCGAAGCCAATGTCGAACAAGCCTCAGCCGGAACCCCGGAAATCCTCGGCTAGGTGCCTTCGATGCAGGATGTGTTCCGCGCTATCGGCCGTTTGTCGCAGTCGAATGAGACTGTGTTGATTACCGGCGAATCGGGCACCGGTAAGGAGTTGGTGGCGCGCGCATTGCACAAGCACAGCCCGCTTGCATCGCACTCCATACCGCAGCGATTCCCGAAGATCTGCTGGAATCTGAGTTGTTAGGCCAAGGGCGCGGTACCCTGTTCTTCGAAGAAATCGGTGACATGCCATTCGATCTTGAAAACGCGCTTGTTGCGGGTGCTGTCCGATGGTCATTTTTATAGAGTCAGCGGCCACCAGTCGTTAAAAGTCAACGTGCGGGTCATCACCGCAACCCACCAGAACCTGGGAATCCGGGTGTGTGAAGGCTTGTTCCGGAAAGATTTGTATCATCGACTGAATGTCATTCGGTTAAGTTTGCCGAGTCTGCCGCTAACGGCGTGAAAACATTCCGATCCTGATGCGCTATTTTCTCTTAGCCAAAGCGCCAAGCAGCTTGGGTAGAGAGCAAGTAGGTATCCGACAATATCATGCGTCTCGTGAGCGGCCTGGATATGCCGGAAAACGTGCGGTAATTGGAAAATCTGTGCGACTGGATCGCCGTGATGGCGCCAGGCCAGATGGTCGATACCAAGGATCTGCCGCAGGATCTGGTTAGCGGCCGAGAACAAGGCGCGCAATTAGAGAGCCAGGTCAGCAAGGCCGGGTGCTGTTGATCAACTATATTCGGCAGCGCCGGTAACGGCGACGGCAACAGCCCCGCATCAGGAAGTTACCGCGCCGCCTGCTGTGCCTGCTGTCGACCGCCAGACCTGGATTGCGCTACTGGAAGCTGAAGCGGCTCAAATATTGGGCAATAGCGATGCCGATATCATGGATGCGTTATGGCGGCGGTTCTAATCGGCACTGATGAAAATGGCGCTGTGCCACCCGCATGGCGGCAAAAACGATGCCGCAGTGCGTCTCGTCATTGGACACAATACGATCACGCGCAAGATCCAGGAGCTCGGGATCGACGGTGCCAAGGATGACTGAGCGCATGCGAGAATGAAATCAAAGGGAGCGTCCGCTCTCTTTGGGATGGTCGTACAATTCTGTGTCGTTCCATGTAGCCGGCAACTTACGTAACTTGCCACTCACTTCGATCCAGGTGCCTTGATGGTCCCATATTGCCACCGCATGTTGCCCCGTGTCCATTCTAGCCGTTGACAATCGTCGGATTTATACTGCCACTCACGATTGTCGGCACTTTGTCCTGGTATGGGCATATGATCTTGTATCGAATAACTCATCAAATTGTTCATTCTTTTGGAAAAGACTCCGTCCCGAAAGATTTAAAATTTATTCTGATTAACGCCACAGAACTGGAAAAACATGATCGTTTTTAATACCCGCATCGCTTCTGCTTTGACACTCACTACTTTGCTGGCTGCCTGCGGATCTAACGTACCTTTGGCCGAGACCAAGCCGCAACCGGATCTATCGAATGTCCTGAATCTGTCCCCGAAACCGACGCCGACGGCCAGCTTGCTAACTGGTAATTTCTATTGCGAACTGGGTAATCGTGTGGATCTGGCTAGCGATAGCAATGGCGATGTCAAGCTAACCTGGAAGGGACGCGTGTATTCGATGACAGCAGTCAGCACCACTACTGGAGCAGTGCGCTTGGAAGACCAAGCTAGTGGTTTGGTATGGATCCAGATTCCAGCCAAGTCGATGCTGCTCAATTCCCAGCTGGGGCGGCAATTGGCTAACGAATGCAGACTGCCCTGATGCGCCGATGTATTTTTGCCGGTACAGGCGATGGCATTGCACGCCGCCCTGGTTAGGGCTGGCACAGTGCTCGACGACATGAGTAAGATGCATCTGCATCCACACTACGATTTTTTACGAGCAGCGATGAGACAGCATAAGTTTCATCAACTTTTATCAACGGTCGATTGATGATCAGTCCGCATTCTGGGGCGAGCAAGCCAGGTGAATCGACTTACACCATCCGTTCTCGCAAGTGCTTGACGATAGGGTCCCGTCTACCATTTTCTAAATGGTTTTTTGGAAGCACTACCAATCTGTGCCACAACGCGGTTGACCGTTGGCTGGCGAGGCGCAGCGACCAGGCTGCGCTGGTTGCCATCTCTACCGAAATCAATACTGAAAAGACCTATTTGTTAGGCGAGCTGCAGGCTGAGGTCGATCGTACCGCCGCGGTCATGCAATCGCTCTGCGTTGGTCGTAGCGAACGTGTCCTGATTTATATGCCGATGATCGCCGAAGCAGCGATGTTTGCGATGCGAGCCTGTGCCCGTATCGGAGCGATTTATTCGGTTGTGTTTGGCGGCTTTGCCTCGAACAGCCTTGCGAGCCGTATCGAAGATGCAACGCTGGCATTGATTGTCTCCGCCGACGCCGACTCACACGGTGGCAAAATGTTGCTGGATGGTGCCGATCAAACTGGATCATGTACTGCTGGTTAATCGCGGTCTGGAACCGATGGAAATGCTGGCCGGCTGCGATGTCGTTTATGCCGAATAACGGCAACGACACATTAATGCCAAGGTACCGGTGGTATGGCTAGAATCTAACGAAGATTCTTGTATCCTGTACACCTCCGGCACCACAGGAAAATCCAAGGGCGTGCAGCGTGATATCGGCGGTTATGCGGTGGCGCTAGCGATCTCGATAGATGCCATTTTGTAGTAAACTGGGTGATACTTACATTCGTACGTCTTACGTCGTCTGGGTGGTGGGCCATTCGTATATCGCCTACGGACCGCTGATCGCCGGCATGGAAACGGTGTTCTATCTATGAAAGATTGCCGATTCAGCCCGACGGCGGCATCTAGTGACGTATCGTCGAGAAGTACAAGGTAAGGCGCATGTTTTCGGTGCCGACCGCGATCTGAGTGCTGAAAAAGTAGCCGCCGGAACTGATGAACAAATATAATTTTTCATCATTGCAGGCGTTGTATCTGGCGGGAAAGCCTTTGGATTCAACAATTTCCAGCTGAATATCGAAGTCGCTCGGCGTGTCGATTAGTGATAACTATTGGCAAACCGAATCTGGCTGTTCGATCATGACTATCACAAAACATATCGAAGATAAGCCATGCAAGTTTGGTAGTCCCGGCGTGCCAATGTATGGCTATAAGATGCGTTTTCTGAACGAAGAGAGCGGCACGCTGTGCGGCCTGAATGAGAAGGACGTATTGGTGATCGAAGGGCCGTTGTTGCCGGGCTGCATGCAAACCATCTATGACGACGACCGTCGTTTCGTCGATACTTATTGGGCGACCGATTCTCAGAAATCCGGACGGCCGCTTTATTCGACATTCGACTGGGACATTCGCGATGAGGACGGCTATTATTTGATTTTCGGCCGTACCGACGATATCATTAATGTCGCCGGCCACCGGTCCGGTACGCGTGAAATAGAAGAAGATATTTCCAGCTATCTGGATGTCTCCGATGTGGCGATGGTCTGTATCGAAGACAGGCTGAAAGGGCAGGTCGCAGTAGCCTTCGTGATCCCTAAAATAGTCGCCAATACGGCAGAAGCAAGCCACTGTACCGCTCGACCCAGGTGACCTGACTACCATCGAGGAACCGTCTTCGCGGCAACAGACGCAAAGATGCGTGTTGCGGGTGAATAATTGCCGGTTGGCGCAGCGCGGTTGATGCCAAAGATCTGGCGGATTGGTTCAAGCATCGGCGATTGCACGGTATGATTGTGCAATCGCCGTGCAATCTTATTGATTACCATGATCCACACTATCCTCCAAGCAACCAACGCCGACACTGACGCGATTTGCCAGATCTACCGTCCCTACGTGCTGGGCACCGCTACCAGCTTCGAAACCGAACCGGTGACAACTTAACAAATGCGCCAGATCATTGCTGATATCGGCGCGTCTCTGCCGTGGCTGGTATGTGTCGAAGACGGCCAGATTTTTGGCTATGCGTATGCGACAAAATGGCTCGCTCGCGCAGCCTATCAGCACATGGTGAAAGGTTCGGTGTATCTGTGCGACGCCACTGCCGGCAAAGAATTTGGCAACACTTTATATCGGACCTTGATCGCCGAATTTCAAAAATTACAGGTTCATATCGTGATCAGCGGCATAGTGTTTCAGAACCTTGCCAGCATTGCTTTGTCCAAAAAAATTTGGCTTGAAACAGCCGCGCGCTTTGTCCAGGTCGGCAAGAAATTAGATCGCTGGATCTACCTCGGTTATTGGCAGAGGGTGTTGTGATGGCTACGTCATCACCATTACCGATTGTCGATGGCGTAGCGCCCAGTTATCTGTGGCTGCCGGTTGGTGAGTGGCCGAATCTTCTGAGTTTTTTGGAGCAGCGTTTCCCTACCATCGATCGCCTTACCTGGATGGCGCGCATGATGCGTGGTGAGGTAGTTGACGGCGACGGCCTGCAGTTGGCGCCGGATAGCCCCTATCGGAGTGGCAGCTGTATTTTTTATTATCGCGAACCACCAGCCGAAACGCCGATCCCATTTGCAGAAACTATTCTATATCAAGATGAACGGATACTGGTGGCAGACAAGCCGCATTTCTTGCCAGTGATCCCGACCGGACGTTTTTTGCATGAGACCCTGCTGGTACGCCTGAAAAAGAAAACTGGTCTATCAAATCTGACACCGATTCATCGGATCGATCGCGAAACCGCCGGGGTGATTGTCTTCTCGTACGACATCGCTAGCCGCGGCGCGTATCAATCGCTGTTTCAGCAGCGGCTGGTCAACAAGACCTACGAAGCGTTGGCGCCCACTGCGCCGCAACTCATGTTACCGCTGATATATCGCAGCCGCATGGTCGACGGCACACCATTCTTCCGGATGCAGGAAGTAGACGGCGAGTCGAATTCGGAAACGCGTATCGAACTGATCGAACAGCGAGTAACCTGCAGTTTGTACCGGTTGCGTCCACTGACCGGCAAGAAGCATCAATTGCGTGTGCATTTGGCAGCGCTGGGGATACCGATCGTCAATGACACCTTTTATCCTGATGTGTATCCCTGCAAGGGAGATGATTTTTCTGCGCCGCTGAAATTGTTGGCGCGTGAAATTGCCTTCATCGATCCACTGGATCAATGTGAACGGCGCTTCACCAGTTTGCGCGTACTTTGATTCAGTCAACTGGAATCATGACAGGAACATAGGTTGTGCAGAAAATGAAAAATACTGGAAGTTAGCAATGAGATCAACCCGAGCCACGGCAGCAGTCGAACGTCTCAATGCCCGCAGCACCAATCTGCGCTATTCGATAGTGCGGACCGCCGACGAGCTTTTCTACCTGACTCAGAACGTCGGCATGGCGGCGCCGATCCGTCTCAGCGAGGCCTTCGCACTGGACGACTTTGTACGCTTCGTCAATGCCTACGGTCCGCAAAAACCACGGCGGATCAGCAAGCTCGACGTTGCGTTTGAAAAGCAATTACAGAAAAAAAAGTAGTTCGCAGCATGAGCCGGGATGCTACTGCATTGCCATCAATGCCAGCGTCTCATGAAATCCTGATGTATGGCATGGGACGCACGCTGGCGTCGATGCTGCTGGGAAAACGACTGCGTTCTGCAGGAATAAAACCGCACCCGTTCGCCTACTTGGCAGCGTTCGAACACTGGCAGCCTTGCGTTGATCGCCTGCAGCGTTTCCTTACCGCGAGCAGTGGTGACGAGCGTTTCATCGTGATCGGCCATTCGCGTGGCTGCGTGCTGATGCGCGCAGTATTGCCGCAATTAGCGCAGGAGCCGCGAATATGTGTTTTCCTGGTGCCGTGGCCGCTGTTCAGGCTTCTCACTAGTGGAGATGGGGCAGTTGCTGGGGAGCTACGAGTTCATGGAATCTTTGCCTGTGCCGCAGGTTCTGTTACTGATCTGTGCCGGCATCAAAGACCCGCGTGGCGGTTGGTTGACATTCGACGACGATATCCTGTCGCTCAGCAAGGTGCAGCTGGGCGCGTTTCCAGTGCAACTGCTTGCTCCCACTATCCACACTATCATCATGAACTCGCGGCAGGTGGCCAACGAAATCGTGGCTACCATCAAATAATAAAATAACCCGCTACGCATGCTGGCCTGCCATCGTCGATTCAAGACTGGAGCGGCGGTAATCAAATCGCCGCCAACATACAGCTACCGGGGCTGTTGCGCAGCTTGCCGTCCAGAATGGTGGGTGCTGGCAGCGCCGAGCCGATGGACGACGACGATCCAGTCGAATTTATGTTCCAGCAGCAGGATCATCACCGATGGCGTGGCACGGATGCCGTCTGCTGACAGCGGTTACCATGAAAGTGATGCCGACGATAACCCCCCCCCACCACATAGCTAAAGCGTGTGCGCGACATGGTGGCGTGTACGGTCTTGTTCATGAGGTGGTGTTCTCAGACTGTTCGAACTTGGTGTTAGCATTGTCAACCAGGCGTTTCAATTCCTGATGGGTGCGTGCACTCCCTCCAATATTGCGTGGGTTTCATCTTGCGCGTTGTGCCAGTTGGGCATCGATTGTTGCCATTTATACTGTCCTTCACCGCCCAGGCTGATGCCGAACAAGCGTTTGTCGGTCTTCAACAGACTTGTTTTAGATGGACTACTGTCGCAACTGAGATGCCTATAAGCGTTGGCCAGTGATGACGGCGAGATTGCGCCTGGCTGAATTCGCGTCGCGATCCTTATCGTTGGCGCCGCGCGTACTTGGCAAAATGATATAAAAAATAATGCAGAGATCAATGTGTATCACGGCGAGCTAGCGAGTAAGGTAACATCGTCACCTCTGAAAGCTGCGAGGTTAAAACGGGTGGTGGACTGCTGGGCCAGATGCAAACGAGCGCCTACAAACTCACTGAACCCGCATCAAACAAGGACTTGAAATTATGCTGAAATTGGCAACATGGAACGTTAACTCACTGAAGGTACGCTTGCCGCAAGTGCTGCAATGGCTGACCGACAGCCCGGTCGACGTACTCGCCCTGCAGGAAACTAAGCTGGCCGACAACAGATTTCCAGCTGCGGAAATCGAGGCCGCCGGTTATCACGTTGTCTACAGCGGCCAGAAAACCTATAATGGGATTGCCATCCTGTCACGTCATCCGATCAGCGATGTGGTCAAGAACAATCCGCTGTACGAAGACTCGCAGCAGCGCATCATTTCCGGCACCATCGATGGCATGCGCATCGTCTGCGCATACATTCCGAACGGTCAGGCGCCGGATAGTGAAAAGTTTGAATACAAGCTGAAGTGGCTGGATGCGCTGCACGACTGGCTACAGAGCGAGCGCCGGCAGCATGCGAGGCTGGCCTTGATGGGCGATTACAACATCGCGCCGGAAGATCGGGACGTCCACGATCCGGCGGCCTGGATGGGGCAGAACCTGGTATCGCCTTTGGAGCGTGCCGCATTCTCTGGCTTGCTGGGGTTGGAGCTGGTCGATGCGTTCCGGCTGTTCGAACAGCCGGAGAAGCTGTTCAGTTGGTGGGATTACCGGCAGATGGGCTTTCGTCTGAACCGTGGCATGCGGATCGACCATATTCTGCTGTCACCGCCGTTGGCTGCGCAGTGCACCGCTTGCGTGATCGACAGAGGGCCGCGCAAATGGGAGCAGCCGTCGGATCATGCGCCGGTGATTGCGACGCTGGAGTAATCGCTATACGTGGGCTGCTTACTTGCTTATTTACTTGCTCGCAGGTCGTTCAGCACGGTTGATCAGAAAAGTGGTCAGCAAAGCCACCGGACGTCCGGTGGCGCCTTTGGCAACGCCGCTTTTCCAGGCAGTGCCGGCGATATCAAGATGGGCCCAAATGTACTTCTTGGTGTAACGTTCAAGGAAGCAGGCTGCGGTAATGCTGCCGCCGGCCGGGCCGCCGATATTTGCCATGTCGGCAAAATTCGACTCCAACTGTTCCTGGTAGCTGTCTTCGATCGGCATGCGCCAGGCTGTATCGCCAGTCGCTTTGCCAGCGCTCAGCAATTCATTGGCGAGTTCATCGTGCGCGTTGTCGTGGCGAGTGAACAGGCCGGAATTGTGATGGCCGAGCGAGGTCACGCAAGCGCCGGTCAGGGTGGCGATGTCGATCACGGCAGCAGGTTTGAAGCGTTCAACGTAGGTCAATGCATCGCATAGCACCAGGCGGCCTTCGGCATCGGTATTCAGGATTTCAATGGTCTGACCTGACATTGAGGTAACGATGTCACCGGGTTTGGTCGCGGTACTAGATGGCATGTTTTCCGTCGCCGGAATGACGCCGATCACATTCAGCTTCAGCCTCAATTCGGCAATCGCGCGGATGGTGCCCAATACCGAGCCGGCGCCGCACATGTCGTACTTCATTTCATCCATGCCGGAACCGCCCTTGAGGGAGATGCCACCTGTATCAAAAGTGATGCCCTTGCCAACCAATACGATCGGCGCATCCTTGACCTTGCCGCCGAGGTGCTTGATGATGATGAATTTCGGCGCTTCGCCGCCACCGTGCGCAACCGACAGGAAACTACCCATCTTCAGTGCTTCGAGCTGCTTGCGGTCCAGAACTTCGATCGACAGCTTGAATTCTTTGGCCAGCTTCTTGGCCGTGTCGGCAAGGTAGGTCGGGGTGCAGACGTTACCTGGCAGGTTGCCAAGATCCTTGGTCAGTTCGATGCCGTTTGCCAGTGCCAAGCCATGCGCCAAGGCTTCTTTGGCCATAGCGGTTCTAGTGCTAGCAACCAGGAAAGCAACTTTCTTGATGCCGCCAGATGTTGTCTCTTTTTTACTTTTCAGGGCGTCCGAGCGATAACCATTCTCACGCAGCACCAGAATGCTGTTGCGAATCGCCCAGGACAAATCGCGTTCAGGGATTTGCTTGGCGATGCCGTCGAACGGCAATGCCAGCACGGCGTCGTTGCCGCCCAGGGTCGACAGTATGCGTGCCACGCACAGGACTGCCATCGAAATGGCTTTGTCGCTCAACTCGCCATCTTGGCCGAGGCCGATCAGCAATACGCGTTCAGCAGTGACGCCGGCGATGTTACGCAGAAGCAGACTTGAGCCTGGCTTACCGGAAATGTCTCCAGACTTTAGTGAGATAGTGATTTCACCAGATTTGTTAAGAGCGTGCGCTTGTGGCGAGAGTTTCTTATTTTCATAGACCCCAACTACGATACATCCGGATTTCAGAGAGGCAATTGAGGTTTTCGCGTCGTTGGTTTTTATGCTAAGGTCCATCACTTACTCCTTTTTTGATCTGTAATTATATTCCCCAATGATATTTCAGCACGCACTCCGACGCGAATTAATTAGCACCGCAGGTGCCGTTTTTACGACGCTTTCCACAATTACCATCACAGTGATGCTGATCAAGATTCTGGGACAAGCGGCCGGAGGACAAATTGCGTCGCAGGATGTGATTGCGTTGATCGGTTTTCAGTCCCTGAATTATCTGCCGATCCTGTTGATCCTGACTGGCTACATCTCGGTGCTGCTGGTGGTCACACGCAGCTATCAGGACTCGGAAATGGTGGTCTGGTTCGCTTCCGGTCAGAGCCTGGTACGCTGGATCAAGCCAGTTCTGTGGTTCGGATTTCCAGTTAGCGTGCTGACCGGCGTTCTAAGTTTCGTGGCCACGCCGTGGGCCAATAATCAGATTGCGCAGTATCGCGAACGCTTTGAAACGCACGAAGATATCTCCAAGGTTACGCCTGGAAAATTTCAGGAATCCACTGCCACCAACCGAATTTTCTTTGTTGAGGAAATTTTCGGCGACAGAACCAAGGTCAAGAACGTCTTCGTTAATACCCAGCAGGATGGCAAGAACAGCATTGTGGTGGCCAAGGAAGGCATGCTCGAATTGGATAAGAACGGCAACAAATTCATGATCCTGCAAAAAGGTCGTCGCTATGACGCAATGGAGGCTCAGAATGAGTTCTGGATCATGGAGTTTGAGCGTTATGGTGTGCTGGTGTCCAGCTCTTCGCGAGCGATCAATGGCGATAAGTCGCCGCGCGCGTTACCAATCGCCGATCTGCTGAAGAACCCGAATAATTTCAATATGGGCGAACTGCTGTGGCGTGTTTCGTTGCCATTCATGACGCTATGCCTGATGCTGCTGGCAATTCCGCTGAGCTTCGTCAATCCGCGCGTCGGCCGCTCTGCCAGTCTCATGATTGCATTGCTGCTGTATGTAGTCTATGGCAACGTAATCAATATATTCCAGGCCGGGGTGGTGCAGCAGCGCTGGTCGTTCGGTCTCGGCTGGTGGCCGATGCACCTGGCGGTGGTGGTTATCATTAGCCTGTTGTTCCTGTGGCGATTGAAGGTCAATAGCCGTTACCATCCATTGGTCATGTGGTCCGCAGTCAAGCATGCGCGTCTGGCTAAAACCAAGAAATCGGCGGCGGCATGAAGATACTGCAACGATATTTTCGGACTGAAATTGTCCGCTCCGTAATGTTCACACTAGCGGCATTCCTGGCGTTGTTCGCACTCTTCGACATGACGAACGAGTTGTCATCGGTGGGACGTGGAGGCTACAAGTTGCAGTACGCTTTCCTGGTCGTACTGCTAGGTTTGCCGAGCTATGCGTATGAACTGATGCCGATCGCAGCGCTGATTGGAACCATCTACACGCTTTCGCAATTTGCCGCGCGCTCCGAGTTCACGATCATGCGCGTCTCCAGCATGTCGACCATGATGGCCGCCAAATCGTTGTTCAAGATCAGTTTGCTGTTTGTGGTGGTGACTGTGCTGATCGGCGAATTCGTTGCACCCAAGAGCGCTGAATGGGGAGAGCAGCTCAAAATGCAATTCAACGGCTCTTCGATTTTGCAGAAATCAAAGACCGGGCTTTGGAGCAAGGACGTAATTCGTACCGACGGCACCAGCGGCGACATTATCGGATTGCGCTTCATTAATATCGCCGAAATTCGTCCGAACGGCGAGTTGAAGGGCGTCAAGTTTTACGAATTCGATCGTAACCTGCATATGACCTCGCTGCTGCGCGCGAAACGCGTCAACTACCAGGGCAACCATGTCTGGCGCATGGCCGACGTAGTGCAAACCGATTTCGTTAACGGTACCTCGACCGATGATATCACTAGCTCCATCGTCACCAAGAATTTCCCGAGCAAGGATCTGGTTTCCGAAATCACGCCGGAAATCCTCTCAGTAATGTGTGCCGATCCAGATCATATGTCGGCTTACAAGTTGTGGTTCTACTCCAGGCATCTGACAGAGAACAACCAGCACAGCGATCGTTACGACATTGCGTTCTGGAAGAAACTGGTTTACCCGTTGTCGGTGTTCGTGATGATGGCGCTGGCCTTGCCGTTTGCCTATCTACATTCTCGTGCCGGCGGCGTCAGCCTGAAAATTTTCACCGGCATCATGATCGGCGTCAGCTTTCAGTTGATCAATACGTTGTTCTCACATCTGGGACTGCTCAATACCTGGTCACCTTTCGTCACCGCCGCGTTACCAAGCGGCTTGTTCCTGTTGGTCGCCATGGCGGCATTATGGAAGATCGAGCGGCAGTAGTGTCGTTAAAAGAATGTACTGATATTGAACAGCCATTCTCATTGAATACCATGTCGCGAGCCTTGGTGCTGTTTGGCCACGGCGCCCGCGATCCGGCTTGGGCCACCCCGTTCGAATCCTTGCGAGATATCATTCCACCGATATCATTCAGCCGCAATTGCTGACGCTGCAGGTGAAGCTTGCTTTCCTGGGGTTGTTGCAGCCGCAATTGCTGCAACAACTGGTTGTAGGTAGTATTGCCGAGTTCAGTGTGGTACCGATTTTCCTTGGTCATGGCGGCCAAGTGCGGTGCGATTTGCCGGTACCGATTGAGCAGGAACGGAAACAATATCCGTACATGTTGATCAACGTGACGCAGGCGGTTGGCGAACAGCCCGATGTACTCAATGTTATTGCCCAATAACGCATATCTACCTTGTCTGCCAGGTCTTCCTGACGCTGCTTGCGCTCTGTTTTTCGTTCAACTCTATCGTCACGTCGCGATTTTTTAGTATCAGATATTGCGCGTCGACACATATTTTTGTCTGAATTAAAACTTTTTGCTTGATAAATTGACTAGTAAGAAATGCACTTCCATGCATGTGCCTCACACGGAGATCCATACCTTGGACAGTTGTTCTAGTCGTAGGCGTGAATGGACCCTCAGCCCGGTACATTACGCATCGTTGTTTGTGCTGTCAATTTAGCGGGTTGCGTTCAGCCGTGTTATTCCAGTTTCAGATCGTCTTGATGCTTGTCGGTTTCGTTCGCAGCACTTCTGCGCCCGACTGTGGTCTTCCCCTAAATAAAGACACTTTGGATGTGTAATTTTCTGTTGTTTGGAATTATTAAACGATAGGGGGGGATTGGCATGAAGAAGTCGCGATTTAGGGGGAGCTAGATAGTGGTGATTCTGAAAGAGGCCGATTCGAGGATAGTGGTAGGTGAGGTGATTATCCCGCACGGGATCAGTTCGG
>DCSW01000045.1 GCA_002325825.1 Collimonas sp. UBA1456 | reverse complement strand
AAATCTACCAGAAACATCCTTTCCGAATTTCATCCGCTATCTTGCCAAGCTGTTCGAGGAGTTGGGGGATTGAACGATTGGTTGAATTGCTACGAGAGTTACGATAGTGCGGGTGGATCGAAGACAGAGACAGGAAAAATTGGCTTATTCATATTGTGATCGTTGTTTTGTCCTATCTTATCGGATTAATTCTGAAAATCGAACAAAATCGTATGTACATCGTCGTCATCGGCTGGATCTGCGTTATCTCCATGGTGGCCATTACGGAGTCTTCCATGGTTGCCGCCGTGATGATATTTACGTTGTATGGTGTTCTTCCTTTGTCAATTTTTTATACCTGATAGGCACGCCGCAGCGCAAGAGAAATCGACAGCAAGTTTAAAAAACTGCGCGATTGTTGGCGCAACAAAAAGAGTCGGATATTCCACCAACGCATAATGAGCCTCCCGCTCTGCTATAAAGATATCTTGCAGACCGGCGATCACTTCAACCATATCAACGACGCCATCCGACCAGTCACATGATCCCGGCGATACGAATAAAACATCGAATCGGTCACCGTGCAAAGATCCCCACCATATACATCTGTGACGCCAGTTTGTTGCAGCACAATGCGCGCCAACTGATAAATATTCGCAAAATATTTTCCTGATAGACCGCTGATGGGACGAAAGCACGCATGGATTTGCGCCCGGACCTGTGGCTGGTACTGCGCCGCTTGGGCCGCATCAACAAATGCCGCTAGCACATCGCTGCCGACTTCAAACTGCGCCGGGCCAATCGCAGGCCCAAGCCAGGCAGCAATCTGCCCGGCACCGGCCTGCCTCATGCGCGCTACTGTATTTTGCAAAATGCCACCGACCAACCCGCGCCAACCAGCATGCGCTGCGCCAACGACGCGTCCTTCCAGGTCAGCAAACAGTGCCGGTAGACAATCGGCGGTTTGTACCACACACACCATCCCGGGCCGAGTGGCGATGGCCGCATCCGCTTCCATGCCGATCTTGGCACCATCCGCATCGATCACATGACGACCGTGCACTTGCGTCATCCACACCGGCTCAGTTGGCAGCACCGTTGCCAGCAATGCGCGATTGCTGGCAACGGTGTGCGGGACGTCATCGACATGCGTTCCCAGATTCAAGCCACCACCGCCACAACCATCGCCATAAGGCCCGAGACTTGCGCCGCCGCTGCGCGTAGTTGAAAAAGCGGCAATGTTCCGCGGAATGTTAGCCCAATCCGGAATGATCAATTGCATATATCCAACGTTCCAATCTAGCTACCAGTTAAGAAACGGCACGGGATGGCTATCTCGCGCACGACAGCAGCCAATTATTGTGGTACAGTAATTCCTGCTCGCATCAGCAACCCAGAAAAATCCTGTGGCAATGGAGAGAACCATTCACAAGCCTCGCCAGTTACCGGATGAATCAAGCCGAGGCGCGACGCTTGCAGCGCCTGGCGCGGAAAAGCCGGCATCAAATGCTGCTTGCCATACAGCGCATCGCCAACCAGCGCAAAACCAAGCGATTGCATATGTACCCTAATTTGATGGGTGCGGCCAGTTTCCAAGCGACATCCCATCAAGCTGACCGGGCGATGATCCAATAATCCGCTGGCCAAACGCTGATAGTGGGTGATGGCGAGCTTGGCGATCAGACTATCCGAGACAGCCATCTTGATGCGATCACGCGGATGGCGCGCTATCGGGCTGTCGATGATGCCGTTCAACTGCGGCGTGCCCCACACCAGCGCCAAATATTGGCGCTTGACGGTGCGCGCTTGCAGTTGCCGCACCAGGTCTGTCTGCGCTTCCAGCGTTTTGGCGACCACCATCAAGCCACTTGTGTCTTTGTCCAGGCGATGGACAATACCGGAACGCGGCACCCCCACCAATGACGGCCAGCGGAATAACAATCCATTCAACAGCGTGCCCGACCAGTTGCCGGCGCTAGGATGCACCACCAGTCCGGCAGGTTTGTCGATGACGATAATGGCGGCATCCTCATACACAACCGAAAATGCCAAGTCCTCGGCAATGAAAGCCTGCTCATTGGCTGCCGGCTGTGGCACCACCACCACGGTCTCGTCACCGTAGGTCGTCATCTTGGTCGTGGTGGGCTTGCCGTCCACGGTCACGTGCCCGGCCTCTATCCATTGCTGGATACGGTTGCGGGAATATTGCGGCACTAGGCCAGAAATCACCTTATCCATGCGTGAACCGCACACATCCGGCGTCAAATGCAGTACGATCGGCGCACTTGCAATGGTCTCATCGACTCTTTCGACATCCTTATCGATATCCTCGATATCGGTATCACAACCAGCTTCTGGCGAGCTTTCAGCCAAATTTATCTTGGTAAATGACATTACTTGAAGTCCCATCGGCTATAATCAATCCATCGTTAGTACACGTAAATACGCACAATCTTGCAAACCACTATGCAAAAAAGACTATTAAAACTAGCTACTGTCGCATTCGCTCTATCCTTATCCGCGTGTGGTTTATTGCCAGATAAGATTGATGAGACCGTAAACTGGTCTGCGTCCAGATTATACTTGGAGGCCAAGGATGAAATGAACAGTGGCGGATATGATAAGGCAATTAAGTACTTTGAAAAGCTGGAGTCGCGTTATCCATTCGGCACCTATGCGCAACAGGCGCAGATGGATATTGCGTACGCTCATTATCGCCAGGGCGAGCAGCCTGAAGCGCTGGCTGCGATTGATCGCTTCATTAAATTGCACCCAGCTCACCCGAATATAGACTACATGTACTACCTACGCGGCTTGGTCAACTTTAACGATAAAGTCAGTATTTTCGATTTCCTGGCAAACGAAGATGCCACTGAGCGCGACCCGAAAGCCGCACGTGATGCATTTGACGCATTCAAGCAAGTCGTCGTACGCTTCCCGGACAGCACGTATGTCGCGGATTCACTGGCACGCATGAAATATCTGGTGAATGCGCTAGCGCAGTACGATGTCCACGTGGCGAGCTATTACTATCGCCGCGGCGCCTACGTTGCAGCAGCCAACCGAGCAGGGAGAGCGATCCAGGAATACCAGGATGCGCCGGCAGTTGAAGAAGCGCTCTCCATCATGGTCCGATCTTACGATGCACTCGGCATGACGCAGCTGCGCGATGACGCCGAACGCGTCATGAAGAAGAACTACCCGAATAGCCGCTTTTATAACGGTGGAGTACAAGCGATTGCGAAAGCACCATGGTGGAAATTCTGGAAATAAAAATCCAGCAATGAAGTGTTAATTAAATACCTCGCTGTGCGAGGCATTGTTGCACCTACAACCGGGATACCGGCCGTGAATGGCCGGTCAGAAGAGTTTTGGATGGCACGTTGAGCTAACGGACCTAATATAGGTGACGCTGAAATTGTTGGGTCGCCCGATTCCCACGAAAAGCCCAGTACATGCTGCCGCACTTCCCGCCTATCGAGATTCAGCGCCAGCGAACAGGCGAAGCTCAGGTCGAGATTCAGTATTCCTGAGCTGCCATGCGTCTCCACATCGACCGGATCTGAAACCAGGTAAGCAGCCACCAGTACCCCAGAAGCCATGGCCGGAGGCTATCACCAGTCCAAATGTGTCGGCCTTACTAAGACATACCATCACATCGGTACAGTTGTGGTCAGAAGTTAGTTCGTTGTGCGGCTTCGCCCCAAGGAATTGCACCTGAAGATAGCGCTGCTGCAACTCCTTGCCCTGCGGACCATCACCGATCACGCATTCACTGCCCGACAAATCAACCTGCAGGAATGTCTCGATATTCTTTTCCACGGCAACCCGCCACCACATATAAATACAGAGGCCGATCGATGCAGGTATCGATCTTCATCGACCGGCTTAAAGAGCTCGGCTTCAAAGTACCGCACTTACAACACCAGACGATGGAAACCTTTCAGCTCAAGCTCTTTGAGCATGTGCGGAGTCGGCACCATGACTGCTTTGGATGGACCACGAAACCAGCGTAGCCGGCGATCCATCATGTTCTGGCGTTTGTGATTATCAGTTCAGAGCCATTTTTGTCGCAAATTCTTGAACCCCATCGACGGATTCGAACAGGCAATGTGAGAGCCAGTCATAACGAACGTTCTGTTGTAACGCTCGATATAAGCATTTTGTTACGTATGTCCGGGTTGAATAAATCTGATCTGGATGCCACACTTTTCTGCCAACGCGCCCATTGTCGTTACCTTTGGCGGGAGACCCGTAATTTGTCGTCAAACATGTATTAGCTCTGCAACTTAGCAAAGGCCCTGGGTCCGTCGGTGCTGGCCATCGTCCAATATCTTCGTCATGCAGCCGTTCGCGGATGCGCACCGTCGTATGGCGCTGTTTCAGATGGACTTCGCTGTGTCGGCTTCTAGAGTGGCGTCGATGATCGCCACAAGCGCTGCTAGCGTCG
>DCSW01000007.1 GCA_002325825.1 Collimonas sp. UBA1456 | reverse complement strand
TTTACCTTCGGTGTAAACACGGTTAGATTCGACACCCTTGTGTACCAGGTATGCCTTAACAGCCTCAGCGCGACGAACCGACAAATTTTTGTTGTAAGCAACAGAGCCAGTCGAGTCAGTGTGACCAACAGCAATTATAACTTCCATGTTGATTGCGTCCAGTTTTGATGTCAGATCATCCAATTTTACTTTGCCTTCTGGCTTCAGGACAGACTTACCGAAGTCGAAGAATGTATCAGCGACGAAGGTAACTTTTTGCGCTACTGGGGCTGGAGCTACTGGGGCGATTTCGCCGTCACAGCCTGGAACCGAGTCAGCTGGTGTCCAGTAGCCTATGTGCCAGCACAAACCGTACGGGTCAGGTGCGATTACTCCGCTGGAACTTTGAACGTAAGCGCTGTTTGGAGTAGCGGCTTTGATATCTTTGAATTCCTGCGCAGATGCAGAAAGTGCGACGACTGCGGACGCAGCGAAGACGAGTTTTGCTAATTTATTCATATTTCTCCTCTCGGTTGAGATATCCGCAGATTATTAACTGCGCAACTAATATACGACATTAAGAATTAGATAGTACCACGTAGTTTAGGCCGTCACGTTAAGAATTGATTATGCTCAATTAGCTTAAAATTATCATTCTGCCACAAGCTTCTATCGCTAGCGAAGTATACCGAATGATCTAATATGCATTTTGTTCGCTTCGTTATTTTTATGCAACACAACATTATGAAAACATCCGTACCGGAAAAATATTACATCGCCTTAAGGAAACCATCGTAATTATTTTACTTACCTTGAATTTTTATTACGACTCTGCGGTCCTGGCTGAGGTATTTGATAAGTTATTTATTGCTAAGTTTTTGGCTGCAATTGGAAACCGGTTCCGCTTCGCCGGTGCTGACGATGTCGATCCGATTGCTGATGCCTCCGCTTTTTTAAATACGCGGTGGCAACGCCGGTGGAGCGTTGTTTTGATAACCGTTGGTTATATTTTTCTGAAGTAATGCGATTGGTGTGACCCATCACGATGATGACGCCAGTGCTGCTGCAGTTTGTCAGCTGAGCAACAATTTCTTGTTCGAGTTACTTTTGGGTAATTTTTCAGTGTTGCCCTGCCGAAACTGAAGGTTTGGTTGCTTCACAATATCACGTTGCATTGCGGAATAATGGCCTTATGGGATGGCCCCCTCATTGGCAACCAATGAATTTTCTATCAGCGCACAGTTGTGAACTGATCACCGCGTCATCTTGTTCCCAATAGCTGGAGTGTCAGCACAAGCCATCCTGGCTACGCACGATTGGTCCGCAGCCATCATGCAGATAAGCGCTTCTTGCTGTTGGCGCTTGAATATCGGCAGTTTGGGGTTTTGGCGAAGCTTGGCGTCGCCGAGAGGCTGAGAGCCGAGCATAAAGAGTAGGCTCAGTGCAATTGTACGACGCATAATATCTCCTGAAAGGAGCGGCGGCCGGGTGCGCGAAAACGCAGCCTGGTTGTCGAGCAAGGCGGCATTTAAGCATATTTTTTGACGTATAGCATTTCCCACCGGAAGCGCGGGTATCCCCGCTTTCCTGAAAAGCCAGAAGCATATCATTCCCAGCGTGCTAAGATGATGTATCTAATTATTGTCGCTCTGGGCGAAACCCGGCTTTATGCCGTTGTTTTAGCTCTGAATATCGGTCTGGCCGATTGTGAAAATGCTGCTCGCCGTGTTTGGCGGCTTGTAGTTTTATTACACAAATAGGCGTATATCTGTGATCGATCAACCCAAGTAAAGACTCGTCGACTCGCTAATGGATCAATTCGCTAAAGAAACAATCCCAATTTCCCTCGAAGAAGAAATGCGCAAGAGCTATCTCGATTACGCGATGAGCGTGATCGTTGGCCGTGCGCTGCCGGATGTACGTGACGGCCTCAAGCCGGTGCATCGCCGGGTCTTGTTCGCCATGCATGAAATGAACAATGTCTGGAACCGCCCGTTCGTGAAATGCGCGCGTGTTGTCGGTGAGACGATGGGTAAATATCACCCGCACGGCGATGCGTCGATCTACGACACGCTGGTGCGGATGGCTCAACCATTCTCACTGCGCTACATGCTGGTCGACGGCCAGGGCAATTTCGGCTCGATCGACGGTGACGGCGCTGCGGCGATGCGTTATACCGAGTGCCGCCTGGACAAGATCGCCGGTGAATTGCTGGCCGATCTAGACAAGGAAACCGTCGATTTCATGCCGAACTATGACGGCAAGGAAAAGGAACCGTCGGTGCTGCCGACGCGCATTCCCAATCTGTTGATTAACGGTTCGTCTGGCATCGCGGTCGGTATGGCGACCAACATCCCGCCGCACAACCTGACCGAAGTGATTGACGGTGCACTGCACGTGCTGCGCAAGCCCGAATGCGCGATTGATGAACTAATTGAAATTATCCCGGCCCCGGATTTTCCGACCGCCGGCATCATTTATGGTGTCTCCGGCGCGCGCGACGGTTACCGCACCGGCCGCGGCCGTGTGGTGATGCGCGCCAAGACCCACTTCGAGGAGTTCGGCCGTGAAGGCCGCACCGCGATCATCATCGACGAGCTGCCGTACCAGGTCAATAAGAAAGTTTTGCTGGAGCGTATCGCCGAACTGGTGCGCGACAGGAAGCTGGAGGGCATTTCTGATCTACGTGATGAGTCGGACAAGTCCGGCATGCGCGTGGTGATCGAGCTCAAACGCGGCGAAGTGGCCGACGTGGTGCTGAACAACCTGTACAAGCAAACGCAACTGCAAGATACCTTCGGCATGAACATGGTGGCATTAGTTGATGGCCAGCCAAAGTTGCTTAACCTGAAGCAAATGCTGGAATGCTTCCTATCACACCGCCGCGAGATCGTCACACGCCGTACCGCGTTCGAACTGCGTAAGGCGCGCGAGCGCGGCCACGCGCTGGAAGGCCTGGCGGTAGCGCTGGCGAATATCGATGATTTGATCACGCTGATCAAGGCGGCTCCAACGCCACCGGTAGCAAAATCCGAACTTATGGCGCGCGCTTGGAACTCCACGATAGTGCGCGAAATGCTGGCTCGCACTGGCGAGGAAAATCTCGGCGGTATCGACTCCTTCCGTCCGGAAAATCTGCCGAAGAATTACGGTATTCAAACTGACGACTTGTACAAGCTGTCGGACGACCAGGCGCAGGAAATCTTGCAGATGCGCTTGCAACGTTTGACCGGCCTGGAGCAGGACAAGATCGTTAACGAGTACAAAGATGTGATGGAACAGATTGCCGACTTGCTGGATATCCTGGCCAAGCCGGAGCGTGTCACCGTCATCATCACTGATGAAATGACTGCCGCCAAGAATGAATACGGCATCGGCAACAAGGATGTACGGCGTTCGCAGATCGAACGCAATCCGACCGATCTCGGTATCGAAGACTTGATCACGCCGCAGGACATGGTGGTGACGTTGTCGCATACCGGTTACATGAAAGCGCAGCCAGTCTCGGAATATCGTGCGCAAAAACGCGGTGGCCGCGGCAAGCAGGCCATGGCGACAAAGGATGGCGACTGGATCGATCAATTGTTCGTCGGCAACACCCATGATTATATTTTGTGCTTCAGCAATCGCGGCCGTCTGTACTGGCTGAAGATTTGGGAAGTGCCACAAGGTTCGCGCAACTCGCGCGGCAAGCCGATTGTCAACATGTTCCCGCTACAGGATGGCGAGAAAATTACCGTCGTGTTGCCGTTGTCGGGTGATAATCGCAACTTTCCTGAAGACCGTTATGTGTTCATGTCGACCAGCCTCGGCACTGTCAAAAAGACGCCGCTGTCCGATTTCAGTAATCCACGCAAGGCTGGCATCATTGCGGTCGATTTCGATGAAGGTGATTTCCTGATCGGTGCAGCACTGACCGATGGCCAGCACGATGTGATGCTGTTCTCGGATTCTGGCAAGGCGGTACGTTTCGACGAAAACGATGTGCGCCCGATGGGTCGCACCGCGCGCGGCGTGCGCGGCATGAACCTGGAAGAAGGACAGCGGGTTATCGCCTTGCTGGTCGCCGAAAACGAACAGCAATCGGTGCTGACCGCAACTGAAAACGGCTTCGGCAAACGCACTCCGATCACCGAGTACACTCGTCATGGCCGTGGCACCAAGGGCATGATTGCGATTCAAACCAGCGAACGTAACGGTAGGGTAGTCGCGGCGATCTTGGTGGATGCGAGCGATGAAATTATTCTGATCACCACCGGCGGTGTTCTGATCCGTACCCGTGTCGCGGAAATTCGTGAAATGGGTCGCGCGACGCAGGGCGTGACGCTGATCGCGGTGGAAGACGCTACCAAGCTAAGCGGTTTGCAGCGGGTGGTTGAATCTGATGCCGGTAACGACGAAGTAGGTGCTGCTGCTGACACGGCTTATCCGGCATCCGATTAAATTGTCAAGCCGTGCGATCCGGGCCGTGGCTCGGATCGCACGGTAGTGTTCATGTTTAAATTTGCTGGCCGCGGTATGCACTAAGCAGCCGCGTATCGCTTGGCATTAAATCAACAATATCAAAAAAGCAGCGCCATCCGTTGGCTCGTAATCTACAGTTTCTGTAATCCTGGCTTTTATCTGACGACATTCATCATGCCTATCTACAATTTTTCCGCTGGCCCCGCCGTATTGCCGAAAGAAGTGCTACAGCAAGCTGCGGCCGAAATGTCGGACTGGCATGGTAGCGGCATGTCGGTGATGGAAATGAGCCATCGTGGCAAAGAATTCATGTCGATTCTGGCGGCTGCGCAGCAGGATTTCATCGAGCTGTTTGCGGTGCCATCGAATTACAAGCTGCTCTTCATGCAAGGCGGTGCGATTGCAGAAAATGCGATCGTGCCGTTGAATCTGATGGAACACAAGGGTCAGCCGGCAACCATCGATTACATCAATACCGGTTTCTGGTCGACCAAATCGCTGAAGGAAGCCAAACGTTACGGCAATGTTAATGTCGCCGCTTCCTCGGAACCGGAACAATTTTCTCACATTCCGGCGCGCGATAGCTGGCAGTTGTCGAAAGACCCGGCCTATGTGCATATCTGCACCAATGAAACGATCGATGGCGTCGAGTACCAATTCACTCCCGATATTGCACACGAGACCAATCATGCGCCGCTAGTGGCCGATATGTCGTCGCACATCCTGTCGCGCGTGGTTGATGTTTCCAAATACGGCGTGATCTACGGCGGCGCGCAAAAAAATATCGGCCCTGCCGGTCTGACGTTGGTGCTGGTGCGGGAAGATTTGCTGGGCCATGCATTGCCGGCCTGCCCGTCGGCATTCAACTGGAAAATCGTCGCTGACAACGATTCGATGTATAACACGCCGCCGACCTATGCGATTTACATCGCTGGACTGGTCTTTCGCTGGATCAAAAAACAGGGCGGCGTCGCCGCCCTGGAGCAGCGCAATATCGCCAAGGCGGCGTTGTTATACGAGCATCTGGATTCCACCGATTTTTACCGCACCAAGACCGTCAGCGATTGCCGCTCGCGCATGAACGTGCCATTCTTCCTGGACGACGAAGCGCTGAATGAGGAGTTCCTGGTCGGCGCCAAGGACCGCGGCTTGTTACAGCTGAAAGGGCACAAGTCGGTAGGCGGCATGCGCGCATCGATCTATAACGCAATGCCGGTTGAAGGCGTGCAGGCGTTGGTCGATTACCTGAAAGAGTTTGAAAAGCATCGCGGCTAAGGAATTAGCAGAGTTTTTTCGTTGTCGGTGATTGCCTGTGTTACCCGACAGCAGAACTACAGATAGAGAAATTACAGTCATCATGAGCGAAGATAAACTCCTGACCTTGCGTCAACGGATTGAAGCCATCGATGTGGAAATCCTGGGCTTACTCAATCTCCGTGCGCAAATTGTGCAAGAGGTTGACCACGTCAAGGTCCAGACCAACGCGCCAGTGTTCCTTCCCGAACGTGAGCACAGGTGCTGCTCAAGGTTGCCGAGAGTAATCTCGGCCCGTTGCAAGACAGCGATGTGCAGACCATTTTCCGTGAAGTGATATCAGCTTGTCGCGCTCTCGAAAAGCGCGTTATCGTGGCCTATCTAGGCCCGGCCGGTACCTTCAGCGAGCAGGCGGTGTACCAGCAGTTCGGCCACGCAGTGGAGAGCCCCTGTCTTGCGTGTCGATTGATGAGGTATTCCGTGCGGCCGAAGCTGGCACCGCTGATTTCGGCGTAGTACCGATCGAGAATTCGTCCGAAGGTGTGATCAATCGCACCCTCGACCTGCTACTGCAAACCACGCTCAGTATCAGCAGCGAAGTCTTTATCCCGGTGCATCACAGCTTGATGAGCAAGGATGGCACGATGGTTGCGGTGAGTCGCATTTGCGCACATGCGCAAGCGCTGGCGCAATGCAATGCCTAGTTCAATCAGCATTATCTGTTGCTGGAACGGCAGGTGGTGGCCTCTAATGCCGAAGCGGCGCGCATGGCGAGTGAGAACCCGACCATGGCTGGGATTGCCGGTGAGACCGCGGCAGAAAAATACGGCCTGCAGATTGTCGGTGCCCACATTCAGGATGACCCACACAATCGCATCCGTTTTGCCGTGATCGGACGTCTGCAAACTGCCGCTAGCGGCAAGGACCAGACTTCCTTGGTGCTAGCGGTGGCGAACAAGGTGGGCGCCGTTTACAAATTGCTGGCGCCACTTGCCCAGCATGGCGTGTCGATGACGCGTTTCGAGTCGCGGCCAGCCCGTATGGGTGCGTGGGAATATTATTTTTATGTTGACATCGAAGGTCATGCGGATGACGACAAGTTGATCAAGGCGCTGGCCGACTTGAAACAGAACGCTGCGTTCTACAAGTTCCTGGGATCGTACCCGCGCAGTTCTTGATCCGGCCTGGTGCTATTCTTCGTTACTTCTATCTTTCAATATTTCGTTTCGAAAGTAGACAATGTCAAGTCAATTAGATCCGGAGTATGTGCGCACCATCGCCATGTATCAAAGTGGTAAGCCGATTGCCGGAATCGCGGGCGAGTTCGATCTCGACGAAGCCAAGATTATCAAGCTGGCATCCAATGAAGATCCGCTAGGAATGCTGGAATTGGTGTGCCTAGAGATGCAGCAGGCAGTCGCCGATATCGGTCATTATCCGGATGCTAACGGTTAAGAAGGTCGGCACAGTAGAGCGGATAGTTGGTGTTGGTCGACATGCCGTCACTTCAGTTGCAGATGCCGTCAGCGGCGCCGACCGCCGCTCATTCTGAGCAGCATCGCACCGCATCTGCCAGCAGGGACTATCGTTACCGACGCCGGTAGTACTAAGTCCGCCGTACCAAGTCCGATGTGATAGTGGCGGCAAGGGTAGCACTGGGCAGCAAGATCGATCAATTCGTACCCGGCTATCCAATCGCTGGACGCGAATAGAACAGTCCTGAGGCAGAGGTGGCTGATCTGTATGTTGGCAAGAGAGCGGTGTTAACGCCGTTGCCGAAAAATACCGAATAGGATATCGCCAAGCTGGCGGCCGCGTGGCGGAAATGTGGCGCCCCGATTCACTTCGTGTCTGCACAGCAGCATGACGCAATTTTTACGGCGGTCAGCCATTTGCCGCATGTGTTGGTCTCTAGTGGCGTCAGACGACGCTCCGGCTATCGAGGCGATCCACAGCAATGCGCAAAAGGCTTGGTACAGCTGGATCGGCGCAATCGAGACGGCCGAACAACAGAACAAAGAAGGTGGCAATTGATGAGTACCCAACGAATACAGCACTACCCGCATTATCTGGATCTGTATCCGGTCGCACAGGTGCGCGGGACGGTCCGTCTGCCCGGCTCCAAGAGCATTTCCAATCGCACCCTGCTGTTGGCGGCACTGGCCAATGGTACCACGCAGATTCACGATCTGCTGGTATCGGACGATACGCTGGTGATGCTGATGGCGCTCAAGCAATTGGGCGTTGTCTGGAACCAGCAAGAAGCATCGCGAACCTATGTTGTACAGGGCAGCAACGGCAGTTTTCCGGTGCGCCGGAGGGATTTGTTCATGGGCAATGCCGGCACCGCTATCCGCCCGCTGGCGGCAACGTTGGCGGCAATCGGCGGCGACTACAAGCTGCATGGGGTGGCGCGCATGAACGGGCGGCCGATTGGCGATCTGGTCGATGCCTTGAATGCAGTCGGTATCCGTATTGCCTACACAGGTGTGGCCGGTTACCCACCATTGCATATCCAGAGCGGCCAGTTGCATGCGCAGCGGATGCAGGTGCGCGGTAACGTCTCTAGCCAGTTTTTGACCGCACTGTTGATGGCGGCACCGTTGATGGCGAAGCATGATGCGCTAACGATCGAGGTGATCGGTGACCTGATCTCCAAGCCTTATATTGAAATCACGCTGAATCTGATGTGCCGTTTTGGTGTGGCCGTGGAACGTGACGGCTGGCAGTCGTTTACCGTGGCGGCGGGACAGCGGTATCAAACTCCGCACAATATTTACGTCGAAGGCGATGCGTCTTCGGCGTCTTATTTTCTGGCGGCCGGGGCGATTGCCGGCGGTCCATTGCGGGTCGAGGGTGTCGGCAAGGAAAGCATTCAGGGCGATGTGCGTTTTGTCGATGCATTGCAACAAATGGGTGCCACGATCACGATGGGCGATAACTGGATCGAGTCGTCCTCTAATGGCGTATTGAAAGCCATCGATGCCGATTTCAATCACATTCCCGATGCCGCGATGACGATTGCGGTGGTTGCGCTATACGCAGACGGCCCGAGTACCTTGCGCAATATCGCCAGCTGGCGCGTCAAGGAAACTGACCGTCTGAATGCGATGGCGACCGAGCTGCGCAAACTGGGCGCAATCATCGAAGAGGGCAGCGATTACCTGCGCGTGACACCGCCGTTGCAACTGCTGCCAGCCACCATCATCACCTATGACGACCATCGTATGGCCATGTGCTTTTCGTTGGCCTCGCTCGACGGCGCGGCGCGGCGCGGCACTACGGTACGCATTAACGATCCGAAATGCGTGG
Source organism: Collimonas sp. UBA1456 (assembly GCA_002325825.1). GTDB lineage: Bacteria > Pseudomonadota > Gammaproteobacteria > Burkholderiales > Burkholderiaceae_D > Collimonas. The sequence goes on along the minus strand of DCSW01000007.1, from coordinate 12,106 downwards.
CCAAGACCTTCCCTGATTATTTTAGTGTGTTTACGAAAATCACCGAACAGACACTGTTGTAAGTTGATAGACCGCGCATGAATTTGATACTTGACGATGTGCTTGACCTGTTTCGCCCGGGTAACCTTTATGATCGTTCTCAGGAATACGTGCTGCAGCGTCGGATGTTTGCTCTGCAGCGCTCCGGCAGTGCCCGGGTGTCTCCTCCCTACAGCCGCATAATCAGGCGGTGACGGCGGTAATTCCTACGGCTTTACCCAAGCCATCACCGACACCTCGGCACTGCTATCGAACACTTGCTCTACCGATGGCAGGATGGCTGGTGCGCGTCGAAAGTGAAATTACCGGTGCTAACGCTGCTGCTGCTTGGTTTGTATCAGAAATCCGCCACGCATCATGTCGTATTTGTGCTGTCTTCCATCTATAATAGCAAGAAGGCGTTGCTACATTTGTGCAAGGTCCGAATGGCCAGTTTGGGATGATGGCAGCAGGAATGTCAGCAGCAACAAGTTGCAACTCGGTTGGCAATTTGAAGCTGAGTAGAGCGACGACTTGATGCCGAATCAGACGTCGGCGCGTAAGAACATCGATTAGCTGCTGTCGACAGAGTCCCCCTGGTGTATCGATAATCTGTCATGTGGAGAGCTGCTGCTGTCGTATCGCGACACCAGGATTCCTAGCAAAGTGCTCAACGACCTGGTGATTCAGGTGCCGTTGCTCGACTCGGATGATCGGCTGGCGGTGGCGTAGCAATTGCGGCGCAGGGCTTGCACGAAGTGATCACATCTCCGCCGCAAATTCCGCAAACCATTTATCAGAATATTGCGCTGCAACCGTTTCTGGTTCTCGGTAATGTGCCAGCTGTCAGCAACCCTGCGATGCAGGATTTTGATGAGCTTCATTTCCGTTATAACGGCGAACTGGTATCGACGTTGTTTGCGCCGACTCTGAGTCGCAACACGCAGGCTGACATCGAAAAAATCGTGCGCGATCAGAAGGCGGAGGTGGGCTTTCGGTAGTCCTTGCTCGAGCTCAGCATCGTGATCAATCACCAGCACGTGCCATTGCTTCCGTTACTGATTGATCTGATCCGTCAGGCGCCGCATGACTTAGATCTGTGCACGCTGGTGCAACGCGACGATGCCGACAAATTTCTGGGTGCGACTGGCAGATGGCCTCAATATGGTGATGTCGTAGGGCTACATCAAGTCAATTCTGAACACGTTGGGCGAAGTGTATTTCTCCGAGGAAACGGATGGCCCAGTACGTTTGTCGACGCTCGATGCGGCGCGCCTGGCAGATCTCGATGCCGGCGCCAAACTACGCTGGGTCGGCGGCGATCACTTGCGGAGCATGGGACAGAAGCTCGGCACCTTCGGCGGCATCCGCAAGATTCTGGGGTGGCACATCAAGCCGTTCCTACTGCGCCGTATCAAAGACAATGTCGCCACTGAATCGCCGCCGAAAACCGAGATGATGCGTAGTGCGACCTTGACCGGTGCGCAGCGCGATCTGTACGAAAAAGTGCAGCTGGTGATGGATAAAAAGGTGCGCGAAGAGGTCGCGGAAAAAAGGAGTGACGTGTAGCCATATCGTGATTCTGTAAGCGTTGCTGAAGTTGCGTCAAGTATGCTGCGATTCGCACCTGATCAAGACCGATCTGTTGGAAGAAGGGATGGGCTGTCCCCGCTTGATGCGCCGTCGGAGAATCTGGTCGAGTTTCTGGGCATATTGGAAGACTTGTGCCCAGGAAGGCCGTCACATTCTGGTGTTCTCGCAATTTACAAGTATGCTCGGGCTGATTTTCGGGGAGCTGGAGCGACGCGATGTCAGTTACGTGATGCTGACAGGCGCCACTCAGGATCGGGTCGAGCCGGTGTGGATGTTCCTAGAAGGGGAAACTTCGGTGTGTCTGATTAGCCTGAAAGTAGGCGGCGTTGGCCTCAATCTGACTGCTGCTGACATTGTGATTTATTACGATCCATGGTGGAATCCGGCAGCTGAAAGTCAAGCCGCCGATCGCGCTTGGTGCATCGGCCAGGACAAGACGATATCTGCCTATAGGCTGATCGCCAAGAGCACTGTAGAAGAAAGCATCCAGTTGTTGCTGCAGAAGAGAGCCGATCTGGCGTAAGCGATGTTGGCAATCTGCCAGCGAGGCCCAGAATGCCTAATTAACTTAGGATGATTTGCAGGCCATTTTTGCGCCGTTGGCTGACGCATAACCATAGTGAATCATGAAGTATTGTTCTTGTTTTTTAATTACAACCGAATATTCTCATGTCCAACACCCACATTCCTGTCATTACTATCGATGGTCTAACGGCATCCGGCAAGGGCACGGTGGCGCAAAGGGTTGCTCAGCATCTCTGTTTTCATTATCTCGATTCCGGAGCCTTGTATCGACTGATGGCATTGTCGGTTTTACGCCGTAACATCGCGCTGGACGACGAGCATGCGCTGACCAAGTTGGCCGAGCATTTGCATTGCCATTTCAAGGGCGCGCACATTTTTTGGGCAAACGAGGATGTATCGAACGATATTCGTGCCGAAGCAGTCGGTAATCTGGCCTCGAAGATTGCCACTATACCAACAGTAAGACAAGCCTTGTACGATTTACAACGGAGTTTTCGTCAACATCCGGGATTAGTTGCTGATGGTCGCGACATGGGGACTGTGATTTTTCCACATGCCAGTTTGAAAGTGTTTTTAATCGCGAGTATCGAGGCCAGGGCGCAACGGCGCTATAAGCAATTGATTAAAAAGGGTTTTTCTGCTATTATGCAAGAACTCTTAAAAAATTTGACGGAACGTGATGCGCGCGATACCAATCGGAGCTCTGCTCCGTTGAAGGCTGCTGAAGGGGCGTATTTGCTGGATACTTCTGTGATGACCGCCGATCAGGTGGTTGAACAGGTGCTCGACTGGTACGCAACTATCAGGCGGATCTGAGTAGAAATTGTTTTATGCTATTGTTCCAGGCGTTTGGCCTCATGCAGAGCTAAGCGCGTTATTTTTTGCATCACCTTGGTGTTCGATCTGATGCACAATCTGATCGAACGTTGAAAAACCTAATCCAATATTGACCGCCTACTGTCTGAGTAGTTGCATTGCGCGGCAATACTGTCAACTAGTCGAAACTATGTCCATCACTGTTCTGTCCCCTGCATCTGTCGGCGCCAATGAATTTGCCGCGCTGTTTGAAGAATCGCTGTCACGTCAAGACATGCGTTCTGGTGAAGTGATTTCTGCTGAAGTTGTGCGCCTTGATCATAACTTCGTTATCGTCAACGCTGGCCTCAAGTCCGAAGCCTTCATTCCAATCGAAGAATTCAAAAATGACAACGGTGAACTCGAAGTAGCTGTCGGCGATTTCATCTCCGTCGCCATCGAATCGCTAGAAAACGGTTTCGGCGACACTATTCTGTCGCGCGACAAGGCCAAGCGTCTTGCATCGTGGCTCTCGCTGGAAAAAGCGATGGAGTCCGGCGAGGTCGTTATTGGTACTGTCAACGGCAAGGTCAAGGGCGGCCTGACTGTTCTGACCAACGGCATCCGTGCCTTCCTGCCGGGTTCGCTGGTCGATACTCGTCCGGTCAAGGACACTACGCCGTTCGAAGGCAAGACCATGGAATTCAAGGTCATCAAGCTCGATCGCAAGCGTAACAATGTTGTGTTGTCGCGTCGTGCAGTTATCGAAGCTTCGATGGGCGAAGAGCGCCAAAAGCTGATGGAAATTCTGAAAGAAGGCACCACCGTGACCGGTGTGGTCAAAAACATCACCGACTACGGTGCATTCGTGGATCTGGGCGGTATCGATGGTCTGTTGCACATCACCGATCTTGCATGGCGTCGTGTGCGTCATCCTTCGGAAGTGCTGACAGTTGGTCAAGAGATCACTGCCAAGGTTCTGAAGTACGATCAAGAAAAGAATCGCGTTTCCCTGGGCGTTAAGCAACTGGGCGATGATCCTTGGATTGGTCTGTCGCGTCGTTACCCACAAAGCACCCGTCTGTTCGGTAAAGTCACTAATCTCACCGACTACGGCGCATTCGTTGAAGTCGAACAAGGTATCGAAGGCCTGGTCCACGTTTCCGAAATGGATTGGACCAACAAAAACGTGGCGCCAAACAAGGTTGTCCAACTGGGTGACGAAGTTGAAATCATGGTTCTAGAAATCGATGAAGACCGCCGCCGTATTAGTCTGGGTATGAAGCAATGTAGGGCTAATCCTTGGGACGATTTCGCTGTTACTCACAAGAAGGGCGACAAAGTTAAGGGCGCGATCAAATCGATCACTGACTTCGGCGTGTTCATTGGCTTGGCCGGCAACATCGACGGTCTGGTGCATCTGTCGGATCTATCCTGGACTGAAACCGGCGAAGAAGCCGTTCGTCGCTTCAAGAAGGGTGCCGAGCTGGAAGCCATCGTTTTGGCAATCGACGTTGAGCGTGAGCGTGTTTCCTTGGGTATCAAGCAACTGGAAGGTGATCCATTTAACAACTTCGCTGTAATGAACGACAAGGGCGCACTGATTTCCGGTACGGTCAAGTCAGTCGAACCTAAGGGCGCAGTGATCCAGTTGTCGGATGAGATCGAAGGCTACCTGCGCGCTTCGGAAATCTCCCGCGATCGCGTGGAGGATGCCGGTACGCATCTGAAGGTTGGTGATACTATCGAAACTATGGTCATCAACATCGATCGCAAGGCTCGCAGCATCCAGCTGTCGATCAAGGCGAAAGACAATGTTGAAATCCAGGAAGCAATGCAGAAGCTGTCTTCTGCTTCCGACTCTAATGCTGCTTCAGGTACGACCAGTCTCGGTGCACTGTTAAAGGCAAAGCTCGACAACAAGAACTGAGCAGCGACTAAGCGAGTAAAGCTAATGACAAAGTCGGAGCTGATTGCCCGCTTGGCCGAGTGTTATCCGCAACTGGTAGCTAAAGATACGGATAATGCGGTCAAAACCATACTCGATGCAATGACGGATGCGCTGGCGACCGGCCAACGCATCGAGATTCGTGGTTTTGGTAGTTTTGCGTTGAATCGCAGGCCGCCGCGTATCGGTCGCAATCCAAAGTCCGGCGAAAAAGTGATGGTTCCTAAGAAACGGGTGCCGCATTTCAAGCCTGGCAAGGAATTGCGTGAACGAGTCGACGCGATGGACTGGCAACCGATTCAAGAAGACTGAGTTGTGAGTGCAAATCGAAACGGCATCTGCGGATGCCGTTTTTTTACATACAAAATCGCACTATTTGACGTCAATATTGTGCATATGGTGGTTATAAGTTTGCAAGAATGGTAATAATAATAAAGAATGCAAACTACCGGTCCAGCTTAGCTAAGTAATTTTTACTAAATCAAACGTAAAAAGTATAATGAAAATTATTTCCAAAATTTTATCGATCCTGCTATTTATCATGTTTTCCGAATTTTCATTGCAAAACAAGAGTAATGTCGAATTGTAGTTTTTCTGGCGTGAGGCAGATTGGTCCACTGGTATTGTTTCTGCTCGGATTTTTGTCTTCGGCTCGATTTTAGGTGTGCTGGCAATGGTATCCGCAGTATTCCATCATCGTCGTAATGCATAGAAAACCAAAAAGTTGGTGGCCACGATACAGAAAGAACAGGAAGCACAGCGTCTGGTGCAATCACAAGCAGCTCAACCGGACAGCATCAAGAATATATAATTCCAGCAAGTATGGAACTTGCGGCGTTGCCGTTACGAGCAGAAACGCCAGGGTTTCATTGTCAGGCATTCCTCCGCTATCTCAAGTCACGTATAAAGCACATCACAAACCCGTATGGAATTTGAAATTTGGTGGTTACTCAGTATCCCGGTCTTTTTTGGATTAGGCTGGATTGCCGCACGGGTCGATATTAATCAATTGGTATCTGAATCACGCAGCTTACCCAAAGGATATTTCAAGGGCTTGAATTTCCTGCTTAACGAGCAACCTGATAAGGCGATTGACGCCTTCATCGAAATCGTCAAACTTGATCCGGAAACCGCCGAGCTGCATTTCGCTCTCGGTAATTTGTTTCGCCGGCGCGGTGAGACAGAACGTGCGATCCGGGTTCACCAGAACCTGCTGGCGCGGCCGGACCTGGCGCAAGAACATCGCATGCATGCGCAATATGAATTGGGGCGGGATTACCTAAAGGCCGGCTTGCTGGATCGTGCCGAAGAAAGTTTTAATCTGTTGGCCGGCACCCAGTACGGTGCTCAGGCAGGCCGCGCACTGCTGGAAATTTACCAGCGAGAAAAGGAATGGCTACGCGCGATCGAAGCGGCGCAGACGTTGCAACAATCGGATGCCGGTGGGCGGCACAAGGAAATCGCCCAGTTCTATTGCGAGCTGGCCCAGGATGAACTAGTCGACGGCCACCCCGAAGATGCGATGTCTTTGCTCCAAAAAGCCTTGAGTAACGATCGTAACAGCGTACGTGCCACTATGCTGCTGGGCGACGCTCATTTGGCCAAGGGTGAGGTTGAGATGGCATTACAAGTCTGGCGTCGGGTCGAGCAGCAAAGTGTATTGCACGTGGCGTTGGTGGCACAGCGCCTGATGGATGGTTACCGTGACGTTGGCAGGCCCCGTGAAGCCGTCAACCTGCTGCGCTCCTATTTGGCTGAGGCTTCTTCAATTGACTTGCTGGAGGTGGTATTCAAGGCAGTGCTTGAGCTAGATGGCGTTGACGCGATCAATCAACTTGTCGGTAATGAATTGCGACGTATGCCGACCCTATTGGGACTGAATAAATTACTCGAGGCACGGCTGATGAAGATTACGCCGGAAATGCACTCCGAGCTTTCCGTAGTCAAGAATTTGGTGCACGAATACACGCAGAAGCTGGCGCGCTACCAGTGTAGCCATTGCGGCTTCAAGGCACGCCAGTTTTATTGGCAGTGCCCGGGTTGCAGCCGTTGGGAAACTTATCCGCCGCGCCGGACAGAAGAATTGAACATCATGAATTAATTTTAATGTGGGGTGGATCAGATTTTCTGCCCATGCGTGACCTTAATAAAGGATGTACATGTAGTGAGTTCGCGAGTGGGCACGATGTGCCCACTCTACATTCGGTTGAACTGCACAGAAAAACGGCACTACGGAATAACATGAAAATTACTATTATCGGCAGCGGTTATGTTGGTTTGGTTACAGGCGCTTGCCTAGCAGAATTGGGTAACGATGTATTTTGTCTGGACCTTGATGAACGTAAGATTGCCACTCTCAACAGCGGCGGCATTCCGATTCACGAGCCGGGTCTGGCGGAGATCGTCAGTTATAATCGTGATGCCGGACGTCTACATTTTTCTACCGACATCGCCGCTAGCGTTGCGCATGGACAGATCCAGTTCATTGCAGTCGGTACGCCGCCGGATGTAGATGGTTCCGCCTGCCTGCAATATGTGTTAGCGGCCGCTGCCAACATAGGTAAATACATGAACGGCTTCAAGGTAATCGTTGATAAATCGACGGTCCCGGTAGGCACCGCAGACAGTGTCAGTGAGGTGATCCAGGCCGAGCTGGAGGCACGAAAACTGAGCGGCGAGCCGGTCCAGTTTTCCGTCGTCTCGAATCCGGAATTCCTGAAAGAAGGTGCCGCGATCGAGGATTTCATGCGGCCTGATCGTATTGTCATCGGCTGCGACGATAGTCCGCAGGGACAGCAGGCGCACGCACTGATGAAGCAGTTGTACCTGCCGTTCAATCGTAATCACGAACGTACCTACTGGATGGATGTGCGCTCCGCGGAATTCACCAAATATGCGGCCAACGCCATGTTGGCTACGCGTATTTCGTTAATGAACGAACTGGCCAACCTGGCCGACAAGGTGGGTGCCGATATCGATGCCGTGCGCCACGGCATCGGCTCCGATCCGCGCATTGGTTACAGCTTCTTGTACGCTGGTTGTGGCTATGGCGGCTCCTGCTTCCCCAAGGACGTGCAAGCGCTGGAGCGAACTGCACATGACTACGGCCAGGAACTGCTGATTCTGCGTGCCGTCGAGCAGGTCAATAATCATCAAAAGCACGTGCTCGGTCAAAAGATTGTCGAGCGCTTCGGACTGGATCTGAGTGGCAAACATTTTGCACTGTGGGGGCTGGCGTTCAAGCCGAATACCGACGATATGCGCGAGGCGCCTTCGCGGGTACTGTTGCGCGAATTGATCGACCGCGGTGCCACGGTGACGGCGCATGATCCGGTTGCGATGGCTGAGGCGCAGCGCGTGCTGGCGCTCGACTTTATGGACGATCCCACGGTGCTGCAACGGATCCGATTTTGCGATAACCAGATGGATGCGCTGCAGGATGCAGATGCGTTGATCATCGTCACGGAATGGAAAATTTTCCGCAGTCCGGATTTTGATCAGGTCAAGGCCCACCTCAAGGTGCCGATCGTGTTCGACGGTCGTAATTTGTATGAACCGCTGGTGATGCGCGACATCGGTTTCGAGTATTACGGCATCGGCCGTTCCGTCCTGGTGCGCGAGTAAATACCATGAACACGATGCATACACAATCCTTCAAGATTCCCGCATCCTTAGATAATGTAAGGATCCTGGTGGTCGGCGATGTCATGCTGGACCGCTACTGGTTCGGCGATGTCAGCCGTATTTCGCCGGAAGCGCCGGTGCCGGTGGTGCGGATAGAAAAGCGCGAAGAACGCTTGGGTGGCGCTGCCAACGTGGCCCGCAACATCGTCACGCTGGGCGGTGCAGCTGGCTTGCTGGGGGTGGTGGGCCAGGATGAGGCTGGCAACACCGTGGATGGCATGCTGGAGGAAATTGGCGTCAATAGTTTTCTCGCCAGAGATCCATCCATCTCGACCATCATCAAATTACGTGTAATAGGCCGCCAGCAGCAATTACTGCGCATCGATTTCGAAGAGGAGCCGACCGACGCTGTATTGCGTGACAAGCTGACTCGCTTCAACACCTTGCTCCCGGAATACCAGGTTATTGTGCTGTCCGACTATACCAAGGGCAGCCTGGTGAATGTCGCCGACATGATCACTGCCGCCAAGCAAGCGGGTAAATGTATTCTGGTGGATCCGAAAGGTGATGATTTTTCACGCTACGTCGGTGCCTCCGTTCTGACCCCGAACAAATCGGAAATGATCCGTATTGTCGGTAGCTGGAAAAGTGAAGCCGAGTTGACCGAGAAGGCACAAAAACTGCGCGAGGCGCTGCAACTGGAAGTGTTGCTGCTGACCCGCTCGGAAGAGGGGATGAGCGTGTACACGGCGCACCAGATTACGCATTTTCCAACCATGGCGCGCGAGGTATATGACGTCTCCGGTGCCGGCGACACTGTGATTGCGACGTTGGCGATTATGCTTGGTGCCGGATTGCCGATCGCCGATGCTGTCGCTCTGGCTAATCGTGCCGGCGGCATTGTGGTTGGCAAGCTGGGTACGGCGACTGTCAGCCGCGAGGAGTTGCTCGGCTAAGCAGATTCTCATTTGTGGTTCGAATTGCAATATCTCTCGTCCCGATGGCTATACTTGATCGTCATCATCTCAATGTGAGAAATTTGACATGCTTACACGATTACTGCTGGTATCTTGTGTATTGACGGCGGCGGCGAGTTTGACGTTGGCCCATGCCGATGTGAACAAAGACGATCTTGCCGATCCGATCAATATCAAGGGAGATCGGTCTCGGGAAAGCAAGGCGCATTATCGACGAGCGCAGCAAAGGTGGTAATTTCAGGAATTGGGCCGATTTTGAAAATCGAATTGCGGGGGGCGAGAAAAGCGTATTCCGATTATCGCAGGTAGGTTTGATGGTCAACGGCAAGCCAAAGGACGGTGCCGAGATGAATAAAAAGAATACTGTAAAAAGCACTGCAAAGAGTAATGGGCTCTCTTCACTTCCCTCAATCCAAACCAGCGGTTAAGCTAAAGTAAGCTGACAGAGGTCTTGTCGCCATACCATGGCCTCCAAGCCGCAGCATTTTGTATGTATTATTTATCGCAGTGCAGAAACTTGTGATGCCTGCAGAAGAGTCCTATGTCAGGATTTTCCTGCTTCGATACGCGTAACAAGGTCTCATATTAAAATGCTCATCTTGCACGAGACGTTTGATCAAACTATGTCTTATCTGACTATTGACGACACAATCGGCAATACACCTCCGGTGTAGTTGAAGCGCATTTCCGGCAGCGACGCCACGTAGAAGAACAATATTTCATGGGTAAAATGGAGGGAAAGAACTCAACTTGTGCGATCAAGGACCGGCCTGCATTGTCTATGATTAAGCATGCTCAAATGCGCTGCCAGACCAAGCCCTGCGATACGCTGATCGAAGCCACCAGCGGTAGCACAGGAATTGCATTGGCGATGCGCGGCCACAAGATAGTGCTGCTGATGCCGAAAATCTGAGTGGAGGAACGACGCCAGAGCATGGCAGTCTACGGCGCTAAAATCATTCTGACACCCAAGACTGGCGGCATGGAGTATGCGCGCGACCTGGCCGAAAAAATACAGAAAGATGGCGAAGGCATAATTCTCGACCAATTGCCAATCTCGATAATCTATTGGGGAAATATGAAACGACCAGATCTGAAAGTTGGTGTGACACCGAATATCGCATTACTCATTTTCAGCGTAATGGGAACCACCGGCACACCATCATACCATCATGTGCGTCTCCAAATACCTGAAAGAATAGAACGCAGAGATATGCATCATTGACACGAAGACTTGCTAGCGAAGAGGAGATTTTCTGCGAAATTTCAGCGGCAGGGGCATGTAACGTTGTACTAAGAATTCCTCAATAGCTTGAAAATACGACGATTGTGTTTATCGTCTGCGATCGTGGCGACCGCTACTTGTCAACAGGCCACTTCTCTGCCTAAGATGGCNNGCCATCTTAGGCAGAGAAGTGGCCGAGCCGAGCAGTTGATCACTTCAGTTTTTCAGCCTCGATCTTGACTTTTGGCTTGAAATGCTTGTCGCTAATACGGAACTTTTCGCGACGATCACCCATCAAGGCACGCAGTTCAGGAATCGTCAGATCGCTTACTTCGTGCATACGGATCAGCAACGATGCGCCAACCGGCAGGCGTCGATGGCGGATTTTGCTGATGACCGGAGGTGCAACCTCGAGTGAGCGCGACAGAGCAGCATCATTTTTCAAGTGCAACTTGTCGATTAATGAGTCAAGCAAATGATTCGGGTCATAAGTCACCTGCTCGTCGAGCTTGTTGCTGGTAGGTGCATCTGGGGTAGTGTTGATAGTCATAATCAATTAATTCCGTTATCTTGGTTTATATATTGAGAGTGATTACGTAATACATACCGAGCTATTATCGAGTACACCTTCCTATTTTATTGGCTAAATTACAATTTAGCGTATTTTATACTGTTTTTGAGCAGTTCCTCCATGAAGAAACTCCCTATTTATTTCTTCATAGGACCGACGATACTGCTAAGTATATCGTATAGCGTATTGCACATTATATTGGTAGAAAGCAGGGTAACTTTTGTTTAGTGACTAAATATACCAATTATTACGATGTCTATTAATAGTTAGTAACTTTTCGTAAAAATGACGACATCGCTACCGGTCTTCATCTGGCTGTCGGCTCGCGCCCAGATACGGTTGCGTAAGCCGTTCAAAACCAGCGTTTGCTGCGTCTCAGTCAGCCCTAGCTTCCAAGGCGAATCGGCATGTTTGATCGATGACAGCGGTGAGGCACCGGTGCCTCCGTCATGGCCGGCGATGACAGCGTGATTCGACTTGGCTTTTGCCACACCAGCAGCCACCGTGCCAACGCCAACTTCCGACACCAGCTTGACTGAAATCGAGGCGCGTGTATTGACGTTCTGCATGTCGTGGATCAGTTGTTCCAGATCTTCGATTGAATAAATATTATGGTGCGGCGGCGAAATCAGGCCGACACCAGGCACCGAGAAACGCAGTTTGGCAATGTACTCAGATACCCTGTGTTTCAGGCAGCTGCCCGCCTTCGCCAGGCTTGGCGCCTTGCGCTATCTTGATTTGAATCTGGTCGGCATAAATCAAGTACTCAATACAAAAAAATCAGTTTTACAACACTATGTTAATCTCCTCATTTTTAAGCAAAGTTAAAA
>DCSW01000060.1 GCA_002325825.1 Collimonas sp. UBA1456 | reverse complement strand
TCGCTGCAGTAGGTTTTTCTATTCATCCGCCAAATCTACGAAATATCGAACATCTTTCCAAAAGATTTCGAACAGGACTCTGAGGTCCGGATGCGTGTTTCGCGAATGATGGCAGTACAGTAGAGCTATTGAATTGGAAAGTTCGTGTCTCATTTACAACGATCACGGAACGCATGTGGCAGGAATTATGCTTGCTAATCGGGACGGGGCCGGAATTCATGGTGTTGACTATGGGGCCGGCGTAGTCGTGACGCGAGATCGTTCGCACGAGAATGTGCTTCTTAATAAGGGGGGAACACTCGGGGATACGCTAAATAAAATGGTCGCCAATAGCGGCTTGTTCCTGCTTAATAGTAAGTTGATCAATACTGCTCTTAATGTCAATGGTGGCCAAGCAGCTATAAACGGACGAATCGACGGCAGGCTGACAAGGATTGCCTCGGATGGGAACTTTCCTGGCACCGGCACACTGTCGGATACGCTGGTCCAGAGAAAGATTAGCCCAGTCAGCGCTAGCGGCGCATTGCGTGTTACCGGTAACTACACACAATTGCCTGGCTCAAACTTTGAGTTTGTGACTGCGAGCGTGAATCCATCTGCTCAACCGACCATCAACGGCCACGCTAATTTGCAGGGCGGAACAGTGCGCGTGATGCATGAGGCAACCGATCCGAAACCAGTATTAGGCAATCGCTATGCGATGCTGACTGCTGCCGACGGCGTCACAGATCAATTTTCTGACGTCGACTACAATGGCCTGTCACCCTCCCTGGAATTCGGTCTTGCATACAACGCCATTCAAGCTTACCTGAAGACAATACGGGATACGGCGCTGGCAGATGCGACCAGTAGCCATAATCAGTGCGCCGTAGGTACAGCATCAGTGTTAATAGACGAAGGTCGCCACCTGCGTGGCGCTGCCTTGACGTGCGCCAAAATAAAATTTCATGGCTCTGACTCAGACAGTGCTGATACTAGCACAACAGCATGGGCTCAAATACTGGGCAACGGAGGTTATCTGTCATCCGATGCTAACGCCGGACGGGTCAATTACAGCGTTCAGATGCTGATGCTAGGACTTGGCCACCAGCTTGACGATGGGCTACGTCTTGGCGCATTGGGTACTATCGGCCACAACACTATCCAGCAGCCGGCCGGCGCCGCCAGTAATCATGTCGACGCGCTGCATATCGGTTTGTATCTGGTGCAAACCTGGAATGAATTTGGCTTGCGAGCCAGGATCAGCCGTCGTTTTGCCAGTGACAATCTGATGCCATCCGCACATAAGGCCTGGGCTACAGGCAGCAGGCAGCAGGCAGCAGGCAGCAGGCAGCAGCTTCGAAGTGGGCGGCGCACCATTGGCCCGTGATACCATCTTGCTGGAATCCGGCGTCACTGTGCAGGTAAATCTAAGCGGTCTATTCCACGGCCTATTTCAATTAGGCTACAGCTTGGTCAACAAGGCGAGTGATCATATTTTGAGCCTCTAGTATTCATACAATTTTTAAACGAATACCAGATTTGGTACTACGGCTTGAAAGACCCCCGAATCTCGGTCTTTCAGTTCAGAACACTCTCGCCGAGAGGATTCATGTTTATACCATTACGCAAAGATAGTGAGCCAACCATTCTACCAGTAGGTTACTGAATAATCGACACCGATAGAGCGGCCAGTATTTAAGTGTTTTGACATGATGATGCTATAAGATCTAGAAAGCTGATTGAAAACGTATGACTTAAGGCCGCTTTGCGGCCTTTTTTCTTGCCTGCCGCCGGCCATCGTCATGACCACTCCCCCGTTTCACATCAAGAGTTATTTCACATTTCCAAAAGAAATGGTTAAATATTATTTAATTTACAATTATTGTATTGCGTTCTCGCCTGCGCAAAATAATATTTCCAATAATTTAATAAATTAATTAATATTTTTATCTCATATTCGGCAAGTGCCGGATTTCGCTGGCGACCCAACCTTTACCGAAAATTGCTGCCAGTATTTTTTAACTCAAAGAAAAATATGGTAATTCAACAATTATCAACACAAGAAATCGATCAAGTAAGTGGCGGCTTCTGTTGTCTGTTCTTCAGAGCACAGCTTCAAAGACAGCGTTGCCAAACATCAGGCAGATGCCAGCACACTTTGGCTGACAGACTGCAGGCACAGACCAATTACGCTCAGGCCAGTCTGAAACGAACACAAGCGGATGGCGCTCTACAAAATGCGCCGGGAGAATCTGGCGATTGTCATGGGCTGGCTTCAAAGCACAGCGCTAAGGCTGGCTACTCTTGGTGACGCCGGTGATGCGCCGCTGCTGCAACAGACCGTCGACCAGTTGATCGCCGACGCCATCCGCAGCCATCCGAAAATTCTGGCTGCGCTTGCGCAGCCGATGCCGCTCGTGTCGATGATCGACCGACGCTATCACTGTTTGCCACCGACGACCACAGCAACACGCTGATCACCCGAGTCTCATCAAGGCAAACCATCAATAGCCGCAGCATCGGTCTGCAGATCAACATCCCGCGGTTCGACGGCTTCAGCAGTAAGTACAAGGCGTGCGGCGCTCAAGTTCGGGCCGACCATCAAGAAAGCGGAAAACCTGCACAGCACAGACATCCTGTTGCGCAGCACGCGCCAGTCGTTTGAAGTGGCGCGTGGTCGCCACAAATCCAGAGTCCGGAATATTCTGGAATTTCTGAAGGTGCAAAGCGACCTTGCGAACGTGCATTAGCAGCGCATTCTTTCGCTAACCAGGTGGCAGACTGCGCGCTTGCGGCTTGCTACAGGTCTCTGATGCTTGCGGATTGATGGTTTTTGAATGGATAGAACAGAAATGTTTGTTGGCGTGTTAGCACTCGCGTGCAATCTGCATAATCACTTGCTGGCGGCTTACTTGTGGCCGCAAAAAATTCCCGCTTGCACGGGCCTTTTGTTTTGGCGTCCCCAGGGGGATTCGAACCCCCGTACTCACCGTGAAAGGGTGATGTCCTAGGCCTCTAGACGATGGGGACAACAAACCTTTTGATTATTTTATTACTTTATTACTCCTGCTACCAATTTTTTGGTGGAGGTAAGCGGGATCGAACCGTTGACCTCTTGCATGCCATGCAAGCGCTCTTCCAGCTGAGCTATACCCCCTGTTTTTACAATGAATATTGTAGCAAAATTATTTACGGCTTGTAAATCCCGATTTGCAGATTTATTGCAGATAAGGTTGCAGACGCGTCACCACTGCTTCCCGGCCAAACAATTTAAGCACGACACCGATCGCTGACGTCTGCAACTGGCCGGTCACCATCAGGCGTAATGGCATCGAGAACTGCGCGTCAATGCCGGAATGAAGATGTACCAAATGGCGCGTTAAAAGTACACTAATTCGAGTTAATAAATAGAGCTGCTCAGGCAGCGTTGATCGCAAATCAGCACGAAGCGTAAATAACGTCGAGTCATCGGCAAAGAAATTCAGTTACAACCCCAGTGGCTGCTGCGTCTCATCTTGGTGCCGACCATCTGGTCCCAGGCGGGATTGCGAAAGCTTTTGATGCAATAGTTCTAATGGCGGCCGGATTCAGGTGAATATTACTCTTTATAAATATGTGGTGAAATAACACGCATTTCAGATTCTATCCAATTTTCGACCTGAGCCATTAATTCGCTGCTATCAAGGTTTTCCGGGTAAATCGGCTTGCCGATCGAGACGGTGATGAGCCCGGGTTGTTTGATGAATGAATTCTTCGGCCAACATTCGCCGGCATTGTGCGCGATAGGCACTATCGGCGTGTTGGTTTCGACCGCGAGGCGGGTGCCGCCATTCTTGTATTTTCCGGTCTGACCTACCGGAATACGCGTGCCTTCCGGGAACATGATGATCCACTGACCATCGGCCAGCCGCTTGCGACCTTGCACCACAACTTGGGCAAAGGCGTCACGACCCTTGTTGCGGTCGATCGGAATCATCCGCAGCAGCGCGATACCCCAGCCGAAAAATGGAATGTAGGTGAGTGATTTCTTGAACACGAACACCAGCGGGCGCGGCGTCATCGGTAACAGAAAAATAGTTTCCCAGGCCGACTGATGCTTGCTTAGTACGATGGCCGGCGTATCGGGAAAATTCTCTATGTCTTTGACCTGATAACGAATGTCGCAGATGACCTTGGCCATCCAGATTACCGCGACGTTCCAGCGCGAAGTCAAGTAATAGCGGCGCGCATAGGGAAACGGTGCGAACAGGATGCAGGCCATCGACCAAACCACTGTCAGGATCGTCACCAATAGAAAGAACAGCAACGAACGCAAAAACAGGAAAAAACGTGACATTCAGGCTCCAGATAATTCTAAATATTTCAATCCCTAGTCATAGCTGCGTTGACGGCAGATGCAGGTTACTGATAAAGAATGGATTCCCGTGTGCGTGGAAATGACACCGAAGGAGTGATTCATGATCTGCTCGATGCGATCAAACTGACAATTCGACTGGTTTCTGCAACAAAGAATCAACTACTACAGCGAGGTCCGGGTAGACCAGCGTGCCCGGTGGCAGGCCACCTTTTGCTCGGGTCTTTTCACCTTTTCCGGTCAGTACCAGATATGGCGCACAACCTGCGATAAAGCCGGCCTGTAGGTCGCGCAGGGAATCACCGACCGTCGCTACCCCGCCACGCAGGCTGATGTCGAAACGTTTGCTGATATCGTGGAACATGCCGGCTTTCGGTTTGCGGCAATCGCAATTGTCGTCGTCGGTATGCGGACAAAAGAAGATCGCATCGATTTCAGCGCCGACCTGCTGGGCGGCATCATGCATTTTCTGATGGATTGCTATCAGCGTCGGCATATCGAGCAGGCCGCGTGCAATGCACGACTGGTTGGTTGCTACCACAACCTGATAACCGGCCTGGTTGAGGCGCGCGATAGCTTCAAGCGAACCCTTGATCGGCACCCATTCATCAGGAGCTTTGATGAAAGCGTCAGAGTCATGATTGATGACGCCGTCGCGGTCGAGAATAATCAGTTTCATAAGGCTTCTCGGTAGGTTTATGCGGCCAGCTTGGAGATGTCGGCGACCTGATTCAGCATCACGTGCAAGTTCGACAGCAACGCCACCCGGTTGTTGCGCAACTGCTCGTCGTCAGTCATCACCATGACGTCGTTGAAGAAGCCGTCGACGTTTTGCCGCAGCTGCGCCAAGGCTCTCAACGCAGTGCTAAAATCGCCCTTGGCAAATGCCAAGTCGACATCTGGCTTGACCGCATTCATTGCTGCAAACAATGCTTGTTCGGCGCTGTCGCGCAGCAGTTCGGTGTTTACCACGCCGCTGACGCCTTCTGTTTTCTTCAAAATGTTGGTGATGCGCTTGTTGGCGGCTGCCAGCACAGCGGCTTCCGGCAGAGCGACAAACGCTTGCACCGCATCCAGGCGTTCGATGATGTTATCTAAGCGGTCAGGCTGTTGTGCGACCACCGCCTCGATTTCGTTCTGCGCATAGCCGCGCTCTCTCAACAGCCCGCGTAGACGATCGTACAGGAACGACAATACATCGCTGCCCGGATCCTTGAAGTTCGAATTCCCGACGAATTGTCGAGCGGCGTTCGCCAGCAATTCCGACAACGCCACCGGCAGCCGCTTTTCCAGAAGCATGCGCAGGATACCCAGCGCATGGCGGCGTAACGCAAACGGGTCCTTGTCACCGGTCGGTTGCATGCCGATGCCCCAAATGCCGATCAGCGTCTCCAGCTTGTCTGCCAGCGCTACCGCGGTGCCGGTGCCGGTTGTCGGCAATGCATCGCCGGCGAAACGCGGTTGATAATGTTCCGAGACCGCTTGCGCGACTTCGTCGGCTTCGCCATCGTGACGCGCGTAATAGTTACCCATGATGCCTTGCAGCTCAGGGAATTCGCCGACCATGTCGGTCAGCAGGTCGGCTTTGGCCAGCAACGTGCCGCGTTCGGCCAGCGCAGCGTCGCCGCCGAGCAGGGTGGTAATTACTAGCGCCAATGCCTTGACGCGTTCGGTACGTTGCAACTGGTCGCCGAGTTTATTGTGATAGACCACGTTAGCCAGCAGCGGCACGCGTTCCGCCAACTTCTTTTTCTTGTCTTGTTCAAAGAAAAATTTGGCGTCCGACAGACGCGAGCGCACTACGCGCTCGTTGCCTTCGATGATGTATTGCGGCGCGTCAGTAGCCAGGTTGGAGACAATCAGGAAGCGCGAGCGCAGCTTGCCAGCATTGTCGGTCAAGGCAAAATATTTCTGGTTGGTCTGCATCGTCAGGATCAAACATTCCTGCGGCACGCTGAGGAATCTGTCTTCGAATTTGCAAGCATACACTACCGGCCATTCTACTAGGGCAGCGACTTCATCGAGCAGCGCATCCGGCATCAATACCTGATCGGTGGCTGCGGCTTCCAGCAGGGCGCTGCTGATTTTTTTCTTGCGCTCGTTGAAGCCGACGATGACCTTGCCTGTGTCGGCCAGCGTTGCGGCATAGCTGTCGGCATCGGCTATTGTGATTTCGCCTTGCGACAGGAATCGATGGCCTTCCGTCAGACGATCCGCATCCATCCCAAGCAAGGTCATCGGCAAGATATGTTCGCCATGCAGCGCCAGCAGGCGATGCGCAGGGCGTACAAAGCGAACAGTCTGACCGGCCGCATGACCATGTTGACGCTGGTAACTCATAACCTGCGAGATCGGCAGCTTAGCGACAGTATCTTCCAGCACCGTCTGTAGGTCATTTTGCAGCGCTACACCTTTGACAGTGTAGCTGTGGAACAGGCTTTCATTCTTACCGTCGGCTGCGCGCTCCAGATCGCTAGGTGTAATGACCGCGACGCCGGTTTGTGTGGCCAGTGCTGCCAGTTTCATGACTAGCGACGTAGTTGCCTTGCCTTCGGTGTCCAGCGCCACTGATACCGGCAGAACTTTTTCACGAATAGTCTTGTCGGGCGAGATGGCGCGCACATTGCTGATAGCGACTGCTAGGCGGCGCGGCGTGATGAACGCAGTGGCGATTGCGCCATCATCCAGGAAATCGCGCGCTTTCAAACCGTTGAAAATACCCGTGGCAAAGGCGTCGCCCAATTTTGTCAGCGCTTTCGGCGGGAGTTCTTCGGTGAAGATTTCGATTAACAGAGTATGGATCATGCTGCCCCCCCTGCGCGCTGCGCTACTGCCGCCATGTATTCATCTTCAAATTCTTTCAGTAACAGATCGGCATTGTCCGGCGTGATTTCCCACATCGGGAAGCCGAGCTTAGCCCGCGAGTCGTAATAGGCTTGCGCCACCGCCCGTGATAGGTTGCGGATACGGCCCATGTAGGCGGTGCGTTCGGTGACCGAGATCGCGCGGCGCGCATCCAGTAGATTGAAGGTATGCGCCGCTTTCAACACCATTTCATAGGATGGCAACGCCAGTGGCACCACCAGCAGGCGTTTGGCTTCGGCTTCGTAGTTGCTGAACAGCGAAAACAGGAATTCAGTGTTAGCGTATTCGAAATTGTAGGTCGACTGTTCGACCTCGTTCTGGTAAAAAACGTCGCCGTAGCTCAAGATTTTATTGACACCATGTTCGACCCATTCGGTCCAGACCAGATCATAGACGTTTTCCACGCCTTGCAAATACATGGCCAGCCGCTCGACACCATAGGTAATCTCACCCAGCACCGGTTTGCAATCGAGACCGCCGACTTGCTGGAAATAGGTGAACTGGGTCACTTCCATGCCGTTCAGCCAGACTTCCCAACCTAGGCCCCAAGCACTTAGGGTCGGATTTTTCCAGTCGTCTTCGACAAAACGTATGTCATTACGCTTGAGATCGAGGCCGAGCGCTTCCAGCGATCCGAGATATAGGTCTAGGATATTTTCCGGTGTCGGCTTGAGCACGACCTGATATTGGTAGTAGTGTTGCAGGCGGTTAGGATTTTCGCCGTAGCGGCCGTCTTTCGGGCGGCGCGATGGCTGCACATAGGCGGCACGCCAAGGCTCGGGACCGATAGCGCGCAGGAAGGTCGCAGTGTGTGAGGTGCCAGCGCCGACTTCCATGTCGTAGGGTTGCAGCAGGGCACAGCCCTGAGCGCCCCAATAATCTTGCAATGTGAGAATGATTTGTTGAAATGTCAGCATCGTTTGTTGCTTTTCTATGTGGCAAAGTGCCGGTTGGTATCGCTAAATATGCAGCCAATCAAGTAGCGAGACATGGGGCGCAAAGAGATACGGACCAGAAGTCACGATTTTAACGGGTTTTTCTTGCTTTATGTGGCTTGGCCAGGTTGGATGCCTAGCGGCGCCAACTCCACCACCAACTGCCTATTAGCATCAATAGGGTTGCGGCCAGCAACAGGCGGTTGCCGAACAGAATGTACGGCGTGCTGCCGCTATAACCTTGCACCGTCGTTGCTAGCGTGTCGCGGCGATATGGCGGCAGTTCTGCGCTAACGTTGCCGTGCGGGTCGATTACCGCCGTGGCGCCAGTGTTGGTCGCACGCAGCATCGGGCGGCCGGTTTCCAGGCTGCGCATTTGCGAAATCTGCAGATGTTGCTTAATTGCAATGGTGTTGCCAAACCAGGCAATATTCGACATGTTCAGCAACATGGTCGCTGTCGGCGCGCCCGAGGTCGTAGTGGCAGCCAGTTGCCGGGCGATCTCCTCGCCGAACAAATCTTCATAGCAGATGTTGGGCAGCACCCACTGGTCCTTTACCGCGAACGGCGACTTCACCCGCGCGCCGCGGGTGAAGTCGCCGAGCGGAATGTGCATCATGTCGACAAACCAGCGGAAGCCGAACGGTACGAATTCGCCGAACGGCACCAGATGCTGCTTGTCGTAGCGAAAGCCGGGATGACTTGTGCTGTTGCCTTGCGGGGTAATCCCGATGACGCTGTTCGCATAGCGGTTGAGACCGTAGGCATACGGAATGCCGAGTGCGATATGGCTGCCGGTTTGTTGCGAGAAGGTGATCAGCGCCGCCGGGAATTCAGGCAGCAGTTGTGTTTGCAGAATCGGTATCGCGGTTTCCGGCGTGGCGATCAGGTCAGCCGGTGCGGCACGAATCATGTCGGCATACAGCCGCAGAATGTTGTCGATCTTGGCATTGTCGAATTTTTCTTCTTGCGGCACGTTGCCTTGCAATAGGCGCACCGAGATCGGTTGCCCGCTTGGAGTAGTCCAGTCTATCCGAGATAGTCCGAAGCCGGTAATCAGGATCAGGAATGCGACGATCGCGGGCAAACGACGTTGCGGCAGCAATGCCAGGCAGCCGGCGATCAGGGCAGAAATGCCGCCAATGCCAATCACGCCGACCAACGGCGCGAAACCCGCCAACGGACTGCCCGTGTGGGCATAGCCGGAAATCAGCCAGGGGAAACCAGTGAACAGCCAGCCGCGCAGCCATTCGGCCAAGCCCCACAGCGCCGGGAAGATCGCCAGCGCCAGTAGGCGCGGCGAGGCGGTCCAGCATTGCTTGAGCCACAGCGCGAGTCCGGATAATAAGGCGGTGTACAGTCCTATCGCTAGCGCCAGCAGAGTCACCGCAAGTGCTGCCAACCAGCCCGGCAGCCCGCCGTAATCGTGCAACGAAATGTAAATCCAGTAAACTCCATGCGCCACCCAGCCGAAGCCGTAGGCCCAGCCTAGCAGCGCCGCTTTTTTGACGCTGTCGATGCGGTTCACGCATATGATCAGCAATGCCAGGGTCAGCAGTTGCAACGGCCACAGGCCGTAAGGCGCGAAGGCAAACACATTAACGGCGCCGATCAGCGCCGCCAGCGGTAGCAGCAACGAGAGTCTGGGAAAGGGGATCTGGCGAACGTGCATCGACGGTACGGATATTGTTTTTTGGAGTCGCCAGATGACGTTAGTCTTCCGAGCTCGGTGCCGGTTTAAGACCCTTCCAAAGTGGAGTCTGGCAGCTTTTCAACCAGCAGAACGTGTACCTGGCGGGCATCGGCACGTAGCACTTCGAAGCGCACATTTTCAATCGTGAATTCGTCGCCCTTGCGCGGCACACGGCCTAACTGGTTGGCGACCAGGCCGCCGATGGTATCGACATCTTCATCGGCCAGCGTGGTTTCCAGTATTTCGTTAAACTGCTCGACTTCGGTCAGTGCCTTGACACGCCAGCGGCCGCCGTGATAGCCGTCGCGGATAGCGAGGATGTTGTCTTCTTCCTCATCGAAGTCGTATTCGTCTTCAATGTCGCCGACGATTTGTTCCAGCACATCTTCAATTGTGATCAGGCCGGCGACGCCGCCGTATTCATCGACCACGATCGCCATGTGATTACGGTTGGCGCGGAAGTCGCGCAGCAGCACATTGAGACGTTTCGATTTTGGAATGAAGACTGCCGGACGCAGCATGTCGCATACATCGAACGAATCATCGGCGTAGTAGCGCAGAAAGTCTTTCGCGAGTAGGATGCCGATGACCTTGTCACGTTCGCCATCGACAGCAGGGAAGCGCGAGTGAGTGGTCGAGAGAACTCTCGGCATCCAATCCTCGATCGGCTTGGTGACGTCAATCATGTCCATTTGCGAACGTGGGATCATAATGTCGCCGGCAGACAGGTCGGAAACCTGGAACACGCCTTCGATCATCGACAGCGCATCGGCGTCGATCAAGTTGCGCTCATGCGCATCTTGCAGCACGTCGAGCAGTTCGGCACGATTTTCAGGTTCAGGGGAGATGAGTGCGGTCAGGCGTTCGAATAGTGACCGATGGGGTTTAGCGTCAAATGATTTGACGCTACTAGGGTGCTCTGGCATATCGTGTTAGCCTTGAGGGTACATTTTTGAGGAAGCAATAGCATACAACAAATATCTGACAGGACGACGAAACGTCCGGATTCAGTGTGTCATATCGTGCTAGCACGACTGTAATCGTTGTAATAAAATAATTATTTCTTCATTTCGTCTTTGGCCATGCCGTCCTTGCTCATCGCATCCTTGCCCATTTCGTCTTTCTTTGCTGTGTTCTTGTGCGGCTTCGCCATGTTGTCTTTCGAGATGACATCTTGGGGAAAAACGCAGTCAGAAGTTAACAGAATTCGATCAAGCGAGCTGTGCAATCCGTAGCGAGCGGCCCAAGGTCGGGATGAGACGCGCAGTCGTACGAAATTACGGTGACGCTTATTTCTACCGCAGTCCCGAGATTGACCCGCGAAGTAGGTTGCACAGCTAGCCATCGCGATCCGCCGAACCAGTTGTACTCTTAGCTTTTCCAAGGACCGCCAGAGTACTTGTTTGTTACTTCGATCGATACGATATGTTTGGAATTCTTGTAACCGAGCTTGGTAGGCATCCATAGCTTCATAGGGAACCCGTATTTCATCAGCAGAATTTCGCCGTCGTAGGTAGGGCCGAACTGGGTTTGCGGATACAGCGCGGTTGGCGTGTCGATGCTGGTGTGGTAATCGTCACCGCATTTGAAATCGATATATTTGGCACTCAGGTCCGCGCCGATCTATTTCAGGAAATAGGAAAACGGCACACCGCTCCAACGGCCGATAACGTTCCAGCCTTCGACGCAAATATGGCGAGTGATTTGCTCGTTTTACGGCAGCTTGTGCAATTATTCCAGCGTCCACGAACCCTTGTTGGTGATCAGTCCGGTGATTTCCAACTGGTAGTCGCTGCCATCGATTTCCGACACTTCGTCAATCCCATGGAACGGATTGAACGGAAATGGCCGAGTTATCTCTGTCTGAGTATAAGTCGGTGCCAGCCGTTTGGGATTGAACAGCCAAGCCTGGACGCCGTGGTTCGTGCGCGAGATGCGCTCCAACATTTGCTTGACCGAGGTCTGGTCGGTGATATTGCAACCGATCAGAAGCGACAAGCCACCCAAAGTGAGCACGCGTTTGGCGAACAGGAGCGCGTGACGGTAGCGCCAACTCGCAGCGGGTGTCTTTGAGGATCGACTCGATATCGAGTTGCGACATAATCGAGAAGTCTTTTCTCAATCATGATTTTTCCTCAACAACCACACCACATGGCCAGCAGCGTGCGTGGAACCAGTGCCGCCATGATGATATTCACTGCAATGAATGCGGCCAGGAATGCCATCTCGCAGAAGTGCACGATGCGGGCCGTATCGAAGCTGCCCATCAATTCGCGCAGCAACGGGAACTGCACCGATTTGCAGATCGCCAGGCCCGAGACCACCAGCAAGATCAAATTCAGGATGACGGAGACATAAGCCAGTTTTTATACTGCATGGTATTTGTCGAGTGCGTCGTGTTGCAGCTTGCGGGTGAGCGACTTGATCATATCGCGCACTACATCTGTCTGGCGCAGTGGGAAAAATTTATTTCACAAGCGGTCGCTGCCTGCATTGAATAGTAGATAAATCAAACCATTTTAAAAAAGCAGCCACATCGCCACAAAATGCCACTGCAAGGCGTCTCCCAGCCAACCGCAGATCGTTCAATCATTGGGGATGCGGAACGGAAAAATCGGCTACGCATTGTAGATGCGCCAACTTCAAGATTAGCTCCGATGGCTGTGCCATGATAATTTTTATTAGGATTAGTCGTCAGCCAAACTGATTCATTACATGAATCCATCAAGTTCTTATTAATTAAAAAGATAGCTGAACACACGTATTTATTATTGAGTCATGTTTCATCCAGAAACTATTAGGACGTCGCACGAATTAATCCCAATCTTATTGATTCCGAAATATTGTTGCTCATAAAATACATATGGCAGCGCAGGATTACTCTCCAACAAACAAAAAACGCCGCGATTGCGATGTTTTTTGTTTGTTGGAGAGAGTGGTTAGCGGTCTGCGTAGGGATTAGTCCAGCCTAACACTTCCAAGATCTCGATTTCCAAGCCTTCCATCTCGGCGGCTCCTTCATCATTTTCATGGTCGTAACCTTGCGCATGCAGTACTCCGTGCACCACCAGATGGGCGGTGTGCTCTGCCACCGATTTGCGCTGCTCTACAGCTTCGCGCTGCAGCACTTCAGCACAAAGAATGATGTCGGCCCGGATAATGCCATCGTCCTCGTCCTGGCCTGCGCTGAGGTCGCCGTCCTGATCTGCCGAATAGGAAAAGGTCAACACGTTGGTGGCGTAATCCTTGTCGCGGTAGTCACGGTTCAGGCTGCGACCTTCGTCGGCATCAACAAAGCGCAGCGTCAGTTCAGCCGGTGCCAATAGCGCGGCCTGGATCCAGCGCCGCAATTGTGGACGCGACACGATATCTTTTAGGCGCGGGTCGGGATATTGCACAGATAACGAGAGTTTATTTTTTTGCGGCATAGCGGCTGCGAGAGGTCTTAGTAATCCCGATCTGGACCGGGGCGGTGAGTTTGGCTGGAGGCGTGGCGGCTTCGATCACGACATGTATGGAGGCTACCGGGGTTGCCTGCGATGCTTTTTCATTATCGTCGACAATCCACTTTTCTGGCCGCGCTGCACGTCGATCTGGGTAACGTCTCCGGTGACCATGCATGTAGGTCAGCAGCGCGATTTCAATTATCTACTTTTCGAACATTTTCTGGGTTCGATCAAAGCCCAGCAGATCGTACAGCGCCTCATACAAAGGGCGCAGATAGGGATCGACCTTTTGCGCCAGGTCGCCCGGCAAAAAATCCAGCCGTTCGCCGACTTTGAACTACCAGTCTTATCAGTACGAGGCGTTTGACCGCATCAAGTTTCAGCGCGTTGACCACGCAAGCCACTGCCAGATAGGTCCTGCCGGTGCCGACCGGACCGATGCTGAGCGTGACGTCGAGCTCCAAGATTGAGCCAATGTACTGGCTTTGATGCGGCGTGCGGCCGCGCAGGCCGCTGCAGCGGGTCTTGAGGATCGGGCTTTCGATGTCGGTCTCGGTCAGGTCGGCATCGACCGGCTCGCTGTCGTTGGTCTTGGCTACATTCGGCTTTTTCCGACTCCCAGTTTGAGTGCGCTGTTCGATCAACCCCAGCTGGATTTCGTCGACCGACATCACCTTGTTAGCGATGGCGTAAAACTGGTCGAGGATTTGCACTGCACGTTCGGCATTGCTACCGACCGCGATGAATTTATACCTACGACGAAAAATCGAGACATCCAGCGCCGCGGAAAACTGTCCACACAGATACGCCAGCCACGTATTGGTGAGGGGTTGTGGGATGAAATAATGCGCCTGAGTAGAGGTTTTTTCTCAAGCTGAGGTGTGCTTATCTAGTTAGTATTTACGGGTGGATTTATCTGGCGTCGTCGGTTGGACATCATTCTGCCAGCACGATTTCGCCGCGCAGTGTGTGGGTATAGGTTTCCGTGATCTTGACATCGATCAGCTGGCCGATCAGGCGCATACCGTTGGGGCCACCGTCAATATTAACCACGCGGTTGTTCTCGGTGCGACCTTGCAGTTCATTCAAGTTTTTCTTGGATGATCCTTCCACCAGTATCCGTTGCACGCTGCCGACCATCGCTGTGCTGATCTTGCCGATATTTTCTTCGATGACGGACTGCAGATGTTGCAAGCGCTTGAGCTTAACTTCATGCGGGGTGTCGTCCTGCAAATTGGCGGCCGGCGTGCCGGGGCGCGGGCTAAACAGGAAACTGAAACTGTTGTCGTAGCCGATATCGGTGATCAGCCTCATCAAGGCGTCGAAATCGGCATCGGTTTCTCCTGGAAAACCGACGATAAAGTCGCTTGAAATCGTGATGTTAGGACGCATTTGGCGCAGGCGGCGGATCACAGATTTGTATTCCAGTACGGTGTAGCCGCGCTTCATGGCCGACAGGATACGGTCCGAACCATGCTGCGCCGGCAGATAGAGGTGATCGACCAGCTTCGGCACTTTTGCGTAGGTATCTATCAGGCGCTGCGTGAATTCCTTCGGATGACTGGTGACAAAGCGAATCCGCTCGATGCCTAGGATCTCGGCGATGTATTCGATCAGCAACGCAAAGTCGGCGATCTCGCCATCCGCCATCTGGCCCCGGAAGGCGTTGACGTTCTGCCCTAGTAGGGTAATTTCCTTGACGCCTTGCTCGGCCAGTCCAACCACTTCGGTCAGTACATCTTCAAAGCGGCGCGATACTTCTTCACCCCGCGTATAGGGCACCACACAGTAACTGCAATATTTGCTGCAGCCTTCCATAATCGAGACGTAGGCGGTCACGCCTTCCACCTTGGCCGGTGGCATATGATCGAACTTCTCGATTTCAGGGAAGCTGATGTCGACCTGCGAATAGCCGGTCGAGCGGCACTGGCTAATCATCTGCGGCAACCGATGCAGCGTCTGCGGACCAAACACCATATCGATATACGGTGCGCGCTTGATGATGGCGGCGCCTTCCTGCGACGCCACGCAGCCGCCCACCCCGATCAGCAGATCGGGGTTGTGACGCTTCAGTTCGCGCAGACGGCCGAGGTCGGAGAATACTTTCTCCTGCGCTTTCTCGCGCACCGAGCAAGTATTCAACAGGATCACGTCGGCGTCTTCCGGGCGATCGGTTTTTACCAGCCCGTCCGAAGCGTTCAGCACATCGGCCATCTTGGCCGAATCATATTCGTTCATTTGACAACCGAAGGTCTTGATGAATACTTTCTTTCGCATCGTTTTTTCCATGATTGTTCTTTACTTTCTGACTACTGCCTATTACGTTGCGTCCCGACCTTCTAACTGAGTTCATCAGGGTTCAGGCTCCAGACCAGGTCGACATCGCCTTGCGTATTCAGCGTGTAGTTCGCCAGATAGGTGTCGCTGCCCAGCGAATTGGGGATCTACGTCAGTTGGCTGGTATTCCAGATCCGCGAGCCGGGTGAGAGGCGCAAGGTATTGCCATTGATCGTTACGGTCGGATAGCCGGTGATGGTCAGCTTGCCGCATAAGATCGAGGTCGGGAAAAGTACGCTCTATCGCCATTGCGGAGAATGCCAGCGTGACCAGCAAGAAAATCATGAATGGGCAGACTGGTTGCATGGTTGCCGACATCACTACTCCATCAGATGAAAATCATGCGTATCCCGGCATGACGTTGAACAAAGACTGTATATAGGGAAGCCGAGATTACCGGACTTTGAACATATTTTTCGCCTGCAGCGGCAGTGCCAGCTCGCTTTTCGAGTAACTTACAGTCGATCTATGAGAATCGCGGATTGTAGCATTTCGGCGACCATGTTCACGGTGCACGCCTGCCGCTTCGCTGAAAGAATAGTGGCTACATAAATAATTGACATATGTTGCATTATTACAATTTATTATAGATGAGAGACGCCAGGATGGTGATGAACAGATTTGAGAATCATTTCTTTCGAGTTGATGATCCCGATACTGGGGCAGCGATTACGCTACCGTCGATGTGTGGTTTAATCAACAAAATCCGCTTGTCCGGCTGCTAGCTGATATATGTCGGCACCGCAGCGGATTCGTCCAACACCGTCGGTCACCAAATTTTGGTCCGCAAGAGCGCGTTCGCTGCCGGTACCAGCATCGCTACTGCTTCGACTGCAATGGCAATTACCTATGCCGTTAGCGGAGTGCCATGGCCATCGCCACCAGGCTCTTTCACACTCACATTCAATAACGATTTTTCGCGGAAGATCTACTTTTCAGCAGACAGGCGTATTAGTGCATTGCCTCAGTTGCTGTGGGGGGAGGTCTCCGCATGATCTCGCCCACTTATATGAGAAATATGAGAGAAGCTAGGAATATGGTTTTTTTTCAATAGAAAATTCGAGCATACCAAACCTCGCCAGCGTAGCATTGGCATGATCGAAGTATTGATCTCGACCACCATCATCGCTTTTACATTGATGGGGCTGGTGAGTTTGCAAATGGCGACGTTAAAGTATCAGAAAGTGGCGCATTTCCGT
Organism: Collimonas sp. UBA1456; assembly: GCA_002325825.1. GTDB lineage: Bacteria > Pseudomonadota > Gammaproteobacteria > Burkholderiales > Burkholderiaceae_D > Collimonas. Next base: position 1,546 of record DCSW01000060.1, on the reverse strand, counting down.
TCACTGGCCAGCCAGCTTGAGGCAGACATGGCTGATCACGTGCGTGCCAACGCAACTTCGGTCACGACGACGATCGGCAGCGGCGTGGATAATCTCTGATAAATACTTGGCAACGCCGCCGACGTATGTGCTGTCGTACACAAATAACGCCGGAGTGGCCTGCGCGACGCCGCAAGATATCCTGAAACAGGATATTTATGAATGGCGGCTTTCCCTCAGCCTGGCTTTGGCAGATTCCTCAGTGTTTTTTTCTGACGTAGTTCAGAGTCAGATGCGCTGCTTCAAGACGATGGTGATGCCATGATGATTACGCTATAGCGCAACAGCGCTGGTCAAGTTGATGGTTTCGGTGACCATCGGCCTGATCCCGTTGTTGTTCCTCAGCGGTCTGTATTTCAACAGCCGCGACGGTTCGCGTCCGAATGACGACAATGCGAGGATACACGAAGACGGCCACTATGCGCTGTCGCTGATCAGACGCAATCTGATGCAGGCCGGATTCGACCATATGAGAACCGGTAACACTACCGATTTTCCGCCGCAAATTCCGAATGAGTTGACGAAGTTGAAGGGACTGACCGGCTGTAGCTACGGTTTTGCGACACCTCTCGCCGACATACCAACCTGCGCGGCGCCGGCATGGATTGCAGCGGGACCAGGGCCTTCAATGTCACCAGCATCCAAGTGCGGGGTGTCGTCATCAACAATTTTTATCTCGATAGCGCAATCAAAACCTTGTATTGCAAAGGCTATACCGGCACGCCGCAACCGATCCTGAGTAATGTTGACAACATGCTGATTACTTACGGCATCGACACAGGCAATCGTTATGGGCCAACCAAATCGACGACTGATGCAGCGGAAGCCAGTGCAGCTGATACGATCAACGGCAATAATAAGGTAGGCTGGGATCGCGTGGTGACGGTGACGGTTTGTCTTGAGATACACGGTGCGAACAATATAGTGATCGCTTCTGCCGATCAAAGCCACTACAAGTGCAATACCACCACGCCAACGGTTGCCACCGACCGCCTGCTGCACACCACGATGACACGTGTTGTTTGGCCTTGCGCAATAATGCTACCATTCAGTTTGGGCAACCGATTGAGAAGTTGATTGCTAAACTTACTCGACTAAGCGGCAACATACTATTTATCAGACATATTTATTGCATATACAAAATTTCAGCAATCCGGCACTGTGCTGCCGATGGTTTTGATTTTTCTGATCCTGATGATGCTGATTGACGCCGTCGCGATCCGTAATGTGACGCTGGATGAGAAGATGACGGCCAATTCACGCGACCAACAATTGGCTTTTCAGGCTGTAGAAAAGGGCTTGCGTCATTGTGAAATAGTCGCACAAAAAACAAGATCGCGCAGAAGCCAGGCGATACGGAGAAGCCGATCGCCAACATAGTTACGCCGACAACCCGCCAACGGCAATGATAATCCTTCATTTTAAACAAAGTTAAAAGTAGAGGTTAAGCCGCAAGGACCAATTTCTGCTTCGGGGTGATGCCAGCCTGTAGTCTTATGTACCTTCA
>DCSW01000074.1 GCA_002325825.1 Collimonas sp. UBA1456 | reverse complement strand
TAAGGAGCGCAAATTTAATCGCCATTTCCTGTGCCTGGTCAATCACTACCTGTTGCGCGCTTCGTATCCTTCGCCGAACTCAATTCCTGGCTGGCACATCGCTGCTCGGGATTGGCACAATGCCATCCAGCATTCTCCGCCTGGCGCCGGCATTATGGGGTTAGCATCACTCAGCAGCCGCAAGCAATCCAGGATTGCCGTATCGAATCCCTGCCAACCGATTACCAAGATACATTTGCCTCGCTTATTCGATCGTTTTCTTATCGCGTCAACGCCGCCAGCAATGATCGCGACCAATGCGAAAATAGCATTAATTCAACCATGAGCAATAATACGCAATAATGAATTTGATGTTCGGAGAACATCAAAATCAAGGAAAAGGCGAGCCTTGCCTGCGGCACTTGCAGGAAATGGCTGTGGCTGCTTCGTTCCCGACCTGACCAGGTTGACCACGCCACAATGCGCAGGGGCCCGCCGAAATGAATTGTACCGCATCGCCTCATAACTGGCAGCGCTTTTTGTATCTGAGCGCTATTTTCTGCATAATTTCAGCGCCCAACCGCCATCTTTGCCGACCGGGAGTCCTATCAAACGCTGATTCGCGACTTATAAACCCAACTCTTGCCAGATCTGATCTATCCGTGCCTTAACATCGGCAGACATGCTAATGGTGCGCCCCCACTCTCGGCTGGTTTCACCCGGCAACTTGTTGGTTGCATCAATGCCTATCTTGCTGCCCAGGCCGCTGATGGGCGATGCAAAATCGAGATAATCGATCGGCGTATTGTCGACCAACGTGGTGTCTCGAATCGGATCGACGCGCGTGGTAATGGCCCAGATCACCTCATTCCAGTCGCGGATGTTGACATCCTCATCAACCACGATGATGAACTTAGTATACATGAACTGGCGCAGAAAACTCCAGACCCCGAACATTACCCGTTTTGCATGGCCAGCGTAGGTCTTCTTCATCTGCACCACCGCTATGCGGTAGCTGCAACCCTGCGGCGGCAAGTAAAAATCTGTGATCTCGGAAAACTGCTTTTGCAGCAACGGGATGAATACCTCGTTCAGCGCGACGCCGAGCATCGCCGGCTCATCCGGCGGCTTACCTGTATACGTCGAGTGATAAATAGGCGACTTGCGCATCGTGATGCGGTCGATGGTGAATACCGGGAACCAGTCCTGTTCATTGTAGTAGCCGGTATGATCACCGTAAGGCCCTTCCAGCGCCATCTCATAGCCGGACGGATGCGACGGATCGGGATTGATATGCCCTTCAAGCACAATCTCGGTCGAAGCCGGTACCCGCAACTCGCTGCCGATGGCCTTGACCAGCTCGGTACGGCTGCCACGCAGCAGACCGGCGAACTGGTATTCCGACAAACTGTCCGGCACCGGCGTCACTGCACCTAATATAGTAGCAGGATCGGCACCCAGAGCTACCGCTACGGGATACGGCTTGCCGCCGGTCGCCAGAGCGTGCTCACGGAAATCCAACGCGCCGCCGCGATGCGCCAGCCAGCGCATGATAACCTTGTTGTGACCTAACACCTGCTGTCGATAAATACCGAGGTTCTGGCGCTTCTTGTGCGGCCCCTTGGTAATGACCAGCCCCCAGGTAATCAGCGGCGCGACATCGCCGGGCCAACAATGCTGAATCGGCAACCTTGCGAGGTCAACGTCATTGCCCTCCCAGACGATGTCCTGGCAAGGCGCCGAACGATGCTCCTTCGGTGCCATATCCCACAGCGATTTCACCAGCGTACCAAGACCAAGAATGTCCTTAAATCCTTTCGGTGGTTCAGGCTCTTTCAGCATCGCTAGCACATGGCCAATGCGAAGCAGTTCGCTGACGTCATCGGTCCCCATACCAAGTGCAACGCGACGCGGCGTACCGAATAAATTTCCTAAGACAGGTATTGAATGTCCAATCGGATGCTCAAAAAGAAGCGCCGGACCGGCCGCCAGCAAAGTGCGATTGCAAACCTCGGTCATCTCCAAATAAGGTGAAATCGGAGTCGAAATACGTTTTAACTCACCAATTCGTTCCAATTTAACAATAAAATCACGTAAATCTGAATATTTCATAAAAAATACATTGTTTCTGAATGTGAAGTTAAAATTTAAATATTTTCTACAGAGTCTTTGATTTTATTGGGTTCCAATCTGGACAGACCACAGTCATTAGACAAAATAGTTATTGATTTTAATTCTTATAGTATTGAATTGATATAAATAGCACCCTACAATGCGCCCAGCTTGATGAAGTCGGCCTCCCCCACAAAGCGCATTTTTTGTCGACTCTCAATCCATATGGGATCAGGATCCCATATGACATTTTAAGGGGTGTTCTCAAAAGGTGTCAGCATTCCCCCCCCCCGAGCAAGTTGTTTGCTCCTGGCACCGCGCTGCTATATACAATAGTCGGTAGCAGTCATATAAGCGTAAGCAACAACGACGTCCGGCACGACGCATGCAACAAGCATACGATGCCGAACGACATTGATTACGGTGCATGCAGCATATTTCGTATTTCGCTTCCGCATTTCATGGAGCCTGCATGCGCCGCAACGATTCAGGAGGTTCAATTGTTAACAAGATCTACCAGAGCGCTATATAGCTTGTCTGTGATCGACCAGATGCAGCGCTTCAGCAGTCCTATCTCCAATGGCGTAACTTACGCCCGCGACACCATCGGCAGCATCATAGCCACCACCCGCATCACAGTATTGTTCAGTGGCTTGCTGGCCTTCATTGCTGCAACCACCTTCATGATCAGGCCGGAATTGGCCCACAAGATTCAAAGCCTGCCTTTGTTTGTCGATCAATCGCAACATAACGTTGCTGTACAAGCAGCGCCTGAAGGCAGCGTTTTTTCAAATACAGACGTCAGGACTCCGGCAAATCTGACAGCAGCGATTCCAAATGACGGCCACAGCAATCATTTGGTGCATATAGATAGCATAATCACCAAATCGATCAAGCCGGTCGATAGTTCACGCCAGCAGCAGTGGGTGACAAATTGGTTATCCAAGCGTTATCGTGTAGCTGGCGACGCTACCAACATGTTTGTCACTACAGCCTACAACACGGCACGTGAAACCAAACTGGATCCGTTGCTGATCCTGGCGGTGATGGCGATCGAGTCAAGCTTGAATCCATTTGCTGAAAGCCCGGTTGGTGCACAAGGCCTGATGCAAGTCATGTCGAAAGTACATGAAGACAAGTTTGAAAGCTTGGGCGGCATCAAGGCCGCACTAAATCCAACCGCCAATATCAAGGTTGGCTCGATGATCCTGAGGGAATATGTGGTTCAGGGCGGCTCGATTGAAGCTGGCCTGAAGCGCTACGTTGGCGCCGCTGCTTTCTCCAATGATGGCGGCTACGGCTATAAGGTACTGGCTGAATATCGCCGCCTGAAAGATGTCGCTGTCGGTAAAAATGTGCCTTCGTCCGGTTCCTCCGCACCGATCGCTTCACGGAAACTACGTCCGATACAGATCGTAGCCCGTATCGATGCCAACACGACGACTCCTGAATCGGCGCTAATCGTACCGAGCCCCATCGAGCATCCAATCTATCAATCGAACAGCAATTAATTGTCAGTATCGGAATGAAGATGCACCAAATGGCTCGTTAAACGTGTACCAATTTGGATTAATAAATAGAGCTGTTCAGGCCCTGTATTTTTCTCTTTTCACTTCAGATCTCCCTGCGAGGCAGAATTTGGGGAACGGGCGAAGCGCAGCGTAGCCGTTCCCCAAAGATGTTATTTTTGTTGTTACGGGTTGGCCACTTCTTTTTCAGAGGAGATGTTTGGTTTGGCATTGCGCTGTTGCCGTCTCTTGTCGGTAGCCAATCTATACGATTCGCCGTTCATCTTCAGGATGTGGACGTGATTGGTGAGCCGGTCAACCGCTCCGAACTGGGGACACTGGCCCGCTCTACGAACGGTAAGTTCGATTTTCACCATTCAGGCTCGGCATCGCTATGAAGTCGAAGGTATCTGGACTCTTGGTCACCGAAAACCTGGCAAGTCGGATGCGCCGCCTCATCGTGCGACGCTCACAGTCGATACGTTCCAGTTCGCACAACCCTGCCACTTTGCTCTTGTCGTTACCTTTGGCGGGAGGCACGTAATTTGTCGTCAAACATGTAGTAGCTCTGCAATTCCGCAAAGGTTTGGGTCCGTCGGTGCTGGCCATCGCGCAATATCTCCGCCATCGCAATCCTGGTACTGCTGTACAGAATTGCTTACGGCACGTCTCGGAATGCGGCACGTCCAGGCAGAAATAGTAGAAGCGTATCTTCTTGCCGCCGATGTACCCGCCGGCTCCACCGAAATCTACCTGGGAATGGCCGGGCCGATGTGCCGGCGGCATCAATACCTCCTTCTACT
>DCSW01000125.1:12778-38696 GCA_002325825.1 Collimonas sp. UBA1456 | reverse complement strand
CCCTAAATCGCGACTTCTTCATGCTAATCCTCCCCTATCGTTTAATAATTCCAAACAACAGAAAATTACGCACCCAAAGTGTCTTGACTTAGGGGGAAAACTACAATATCACCATGGCGATACAGGGTCATGTCCTGGTGGAGGTGCTGTGCAATCGGCGGTAAAGCCCTTTTTTTCAATTTAATAAATAACGCGCCAAGCGCCTGAGGATTCGAAGCGGCATACTCGACAAATCACCTTGTTGAACGATAGGCAATGCATGTACAAAGGGTATCGATATCGACATTGCGACACGTTCGAGAAAACGGCTGCAGCCCCCATGCCTCGCGCCGGGGCCGCCACCGAAACTCCGAACTCTGCCACCCGTTCCTTTGTGGTTGGATTGTTCACAGACGTTAACGCTTGGCGTGGCGCGAAGGCGGGATGACCTACGTCCAGCATGCGCAATTTACGGTCGTAGACGCCAAACACCGTAGCGTGCGAAAAATCGATATTCTCTACATAGAGTGTAATCAGATTATCGAACAACACTGAACCGAAACGCAGCAACCGAACGGCGCTGTTCAACGCAAAAAATGGTGCAACAAACGCCGCCGTACGCGCCGCGACAATTCCTTGACGAAATGGTCGGTCGCGCAGCCTTGCTCTTATCGAGACTGGCGATGCCGGGATTATTTGGCACGTTGCCGACGGACGCTGCCGGGTCATTCAAACTCGTTTCATCACTATCCGTGAAATGCGTTCTAGCCAATATGGTCGCCTCTCCTGTCGCACAAGCTTACTCGGATCGGGAGCGTTGTGCTTGCACGACCTGATCGACCACTTCGACGCGAGTCGCATAAATCGCCTCCGAAATCCGTTGCGGCTGTTGCTGAAACATGCGGGCGATCACCCCGGCATTGACCGACTGTGCCGCCCATAATGCTTTTTCCAGATAGGCAAACTGCGCGAACTGCCGCGCGCCATAACCTGTGCGGCCTCGATAATCGCACTCGGTGGCACGCAGCATATCGATAAAACGTTGCGGCTTACGAAATGCATCGCAGCGCCCTAACAGATTGACAATAGCATTGGCGCGCAGCTCGAAAGCGCGGCCGATACTGCCATGCTCACGCGCTGTCATCAGCGCAAGATCTCGCACCTCGCCAGGCACCTTGAGACGTTGACAAATCCGCTCCACCAGTTCGCCGCCAAGCCGTTCGTGGCCGTGATGGCTGGGCCGGGCGTGCGGCAGTGTCACACCTTTTCCGAGATCATGCAAGAGTGCGGCGAAGCGCACCGGCAACGCATAATTTTCCAACGCAGCGGTGTCCACCACCATCATCACATGGGCCCCGGTATCGATTTCCGGATGATATTTTGGCGGCTGCGGCACGCCCCACAAAGCGTCCAGCTCGGGCAGAATACGCGCCAACGCGCCGCAAGCACGCAGCACTTCAAACATGCGCGACGGCCATTCCCCCATCAAACCGCGCGCCAGTTCCTGCCAGACCCGTTCCGGCACCAGCGCATCGACTTCGCCCGCCGCCACCATGTTCTGCATCAAGGCGATGGTTTCAGGCGCAACAGTGAAATCGGTAAAACGTGCAGCAAACCTGGCAACGCGCAGAATCCGCACCGGATCTTCGGCGAACGCATCGGAGACGTGACGGAACACACGTTGCTGTAAATCCTGTTGACCGTGGAACGGGTCAGCGAGCGTACCGTCATCAGCGCGCGCGATGGCGTTGATGGTGAGGTCGCGCCGCACCAGATCTTGTTCCAGCGTGACATCGGGATCGGTATGAAACACAAATCCTTTGTAGCCTGGCGCTGTCTTACGTTCGGTACGTGCTAGCGCGTATTCCTCGTGAGTCTGCGGGTGTAAGAATACAGGAAAGTCCTTGCCTACTGGACGAAAACCTTGCGCCAGCATGTCTTCCGGGGTCGCCCCGACCACCACGTAATCGTGGTCCTTGACCGGCAAACCGAGTAATTCGTCGCGTACCGCGCCACCAACTACAAAAATTTTCATATTGACGATTACACCTTATCAGTCCGGCAGCACTTCGGTTTCGGCGGCAGTCTCACGCATCCATCGTGCCACCGCGGGATGTGCCTGAACACGGTCGACATAGGATTTTGCAGCGCCGGTGGCAGCGATACGCCGTAACTGCGGAAACGCATCACTACCGGCGCGAAATAAGCATCGGTAATCGAGAAGGCGTCGAACAGGAATTGATGATGGTCAAATTCGGACAGACAGGTTTCCCAAATTTCAACGATCCTGGCGATGTCAACCTGAACCTCGGCAGAGCGACCGAAACCGGGATGATAAGTCCAAATATCTATTGGCATCGCACTGCGCAGCCAGACAAATCCGGAACACATCTCAGCACAGATCGAGCGTGCGGTAGCCCGCGCCAGCAAGTCCTTCGGCCACAGACCGAGATCGGAAAACTGGCCCGCCAAATACTCACAAATGGCCAGCGAATTTCAGGTCGGCGTCTCCCCCACCAGCAGGATCGACAGTTAGCCGAATAATAGGAGATTTCGTTGGCTGTAGTTGCTTGGAGCAGCAATATCCGATGCTCCCTGAATAAAATGCAGAATGCAGTCATCGCCACCAAGGCTGCTTCGACCAGGAAGGATAGTTTTTATTGACAATCAACAGCATCAGCCCATCCTTGCCAGATTTTTGCAAGGTGGCTGACAGGATGGGATCGAGTTTAGTAGTTTGCATGAGTGATTCCGGATATGGAGATTCTATGCCGCGCTGTCATGTTGCTAAGCATGGCCAGCCGATGCGTTCAGTTGATTAGTTAAGGCAGCACCGATTCTACGAAGCTTTTCATCGCTACAGTGCCCAAACATGCTTTTCAGCGATTGCAGCTTACCGTCGAACAGCGCCGCGCAATACGTCGCATTGGGCAGCACATTTTTGACATAGCCACGAGTCTCGCTGAACGGGACCGACTCGGCAAATACCGTACACGCAACTGTACCGGGCAAGGTCGAACGCCACGCCCATAGGCGTCCAGATTAGGCATTGTAAGCCGCAGACGCCAGCACCTGCAAGCCATCGATATCGTTCAGTACTATGCTCAGGTAACTAGTGCCAAGCAGGATATTGGTATTGACGTCGGTAACTTAATCGTTGGTGAAGCCGTTCAAGTTGATTTTCTTGGCGACATAGCGAGCAGTATTAGCCCATCACCTGCATCAATCCGCTGGCGCCGGCATGCGAGCGCGCGCTTCTGACTAGACGTTACTCTTGTCGGATCAGCCCGTACACCCAAGCCATATCGAGATCCAGATTTTGTGTGTTGGTGGCCATCACATCACGATACGGCATTGAAAAACGCTGGTTGAAATTGACTTCGACCTTAGTCCGTTCAGCGATATTGACAATACGGTCCAGCACATTATGCTGGCGCGCAAACTCGGCGACGGCAAGTAACTGATGCTACCTCATCTTGCGCAGCTTCCAATTGCATTCACGAACGCCTTCGAAGAGCAGATTCATGTCGAAGAAACGCAACACGTGGCGGAAACCCTGGTTATCCGTCATCGGCGCCATTTCCTTCGGACTAAAAGCGTGAGTCGAGGAAACGGCAATAATTTTCCGTCCCCAATTCTTCCAACGCCAACTGTCCATAGAAATTCGTTTGATTTACGATGCTTTGAAATTTCTGCTGAGCCAGAGCAGCTTTGTCTTCAGCCTGATAAGAGCGCCCCAACCAATACATCCAGGTCGAGTCGGCACGTAACGACTCCGGCATCGCATCGATACCACTCTTGACCAGTTTTCAGTCGCCCGCGCAAGGCTGAACGCACACGCCATTCATGTGCATCGGCCGACAATGGAGGTGCTGTTCTTTACCTGCCGCCAATAATTGATAGCTTGCGGCTCCGGCTTGAGCGCCGATTGCAGCACGATCTGCGCCCACGCCAGCGAGTGCTCGGATGACGTCGGTTGATCAGCTACGGAGCTCAACGCCGCTGTGCGGCCCGGCCGGTATCGTTTTTGGCGACCCGCCCCAACGCAATGATGAATAACTCGTGGCCGGCGCCGACCAGCGGCCGAACCATACGCCACCGGCAGCGCCGACTTGTCGATGACCTGTACCACCTGCGCATCGGCAGCATCGACAAATGGCGTCATGAGACGAGTAAAGGTGCCGGAACCGGACTCCAGCGTCCGAAAAATTTGGAACCAAACCTCATCCGCGGTGAACTGACGATTTTACTCCAACATACCGATCAGGCAGTTGTAAGCCGGACCGAGATCCTTCGAAGTCATCAGCAACGTACGTGCATAGGCTGCAACGTTGGTACCTTTCAACGCCACCGAGGTCAACGCATAGCACTTCAACTGTGTATCATCGTCCAGCATGAATTTCGGATACCACCACTCGAAAGTAGCTTAGTCTCCTGCCTAGCCCGGTTCCAGCAACCAGTCGTTACACAAGCGATCGGCGATAGCGCTGTCGTCGTAGCACTTGAGGTAATCTAGAATATCCGACTGCGGTGCGACCAAATCCTTAATCAGCGATTTCAAACGGTAATAATCGACATACGAGGGAATGTCGTAATCATTCAAGGTAGCCGCCAAAAGCTCGGCTTTGTCGACATTATTAGCGAGTGCAGCATCGCGTAACGCCAGAAATGTATCGTCCTGATTGACAAAATTCTGCGTAGTAGCGTTTCCTGCGGAACGCTTTTTGGCATAAACTGAATGAGATAGGGCAACCGTGGAAGCCACCGAGATAGCGACAACAGCAAACCATCTATTTTTAAACATATAACTAGCAACTAACCAACCTTAAATTTATGAATGCCAATGATGATGTCTAGAATAGCATGTGATGCAACTCCAGAAAGCGGCAACGACAAAACCTTGTTGCGACGCGCGCTGTTGGCGGTGCGGCGATCGCTCGATGGCGTGACGCGCCAGGAATGGGACGCGAAACTGAATCAGCGCGTGATTGAATGGACTACTCAGTGGCGCAAGACGAATCCGCATAGCTTGCTCGGCGTGTACTGGCCGATCCGTGGCGAACCAGACCTGCGGCGAACCTATGCAACGCTGGCGGCCAGTAGCCTGCAACTGGCATTGCCGGTGATGTTTGGTAACCACATGCCGTTGCGCTTCGTCGCCTGGATTCCGGGTGAGGCCATGCAGAAAGACAGCTTCGGCGTATCGATACCGGCCAGCGATGTCGCGGTTTCACCGACAGCGCTGCTGATTCCTTGCGTCGGCTTCAACCGACACAGGATACGGCTCGGTTACGGCGGTGGATTTTATGACCGGACATTGGCGGCAGAGCCACATCCTCAGACGATCGGCATCGCTTATTCCTGTGGGCTGGCGGAGTTCGCCGGCGCCGAACATGACATCGCGCTGGACGCCATCATTACTGAAACGGATGAGTTATAGGGTGTCCGAACGAGCACCGGTGTAGTGATTCTCTCGCCTGGATTTCAGTTATACGCGTGGGCATAAAAACCTGCCCACGCATATAGCAAAAAATACCCATGACTTGAGTCGCTGCCAGCGATTGGTTCAGCATGTAGAAATGCCGGCCCGTTGTGCCATCGACCAACAAGCGCTCGTACAACTGCGTCACCACATCCAAACCGAATATCCGGATCGAATCGGTCTCGTCGCCGTAGCTGGCCAGATTGAGGCGAATCCAGCGCGGAATTTCAGTGCTACACATGTCGGGAAAACGCATAAGTTGCGAATAGTTGGTGATTAGCATGATGCCCGCCACGACCGACACGCTCGCCCCCAGTTTCTGGGTCTCGTCGACCAGGCGGAAATACGAGTAGACGTCGTAAAAATATTGAGTGATGGTGCCCGTTGGCACCGACTTTTACCTTACTGACGAAGCGTTGCACGTCATCCCACAGTGACTTTGCCTGCGGATGCATTTTCAGATAGACCGCAACTTCGATATGAAACCAATCGCCGGTCGCGATGCCAATGAGCTCTACCAGCTCATTGGCATCGCGAAATTCCCCCGGATGAAATATCTATAGCACCGTAACCTCTCGACAAATCCGCCGTGCAAAGCAACCTGACGCTTGATGCAGTGACTCTTGTATCGCATCAGGGTCTGCCGCCGCAATGATTCGTGCGAACTGCCCAGGTAAGACAGATGTGGCGCCGCCTCATGGCCTTCGCGTAGAATATCAAGGACCGTATCGAGTGTGCCCTTTTGCATCGAACCACCGACGCCGAAGGGCACCGAAAAATATTTCGAATGCAGCTAGGCCGGCTTGGCGCAAGTTACGAGCATTTTCTCGGCACTCTCGGGAGCCTTGGGCTGGAAAAATTTAATGCTGAAATATTTTCGCGAGATTTAATTCTTCTTCAATAAGAAAGTAGACAGAGTCCACGAAACGATGCTGTACAGAATGGATACGTCCACCGCCGACCAGAAGCTGGCGACATAGAGGCCACTACCAAGTGGACAACATCAATCAGAACGTTATATCATTAATAATGAACAAGCTTAGCGTCAACAAGGTTTTCTGCAGGGTCAGTAACAGCGCCGCGATCAATGCCGCTCCGAGGCTGAAAAACTGTACCGAGTGCATCAGGTAAGGCACGGCCAGCAACGCCAACGTTTTAATCAACTAGGTAATCAATCAGTAAACGCATCGGGATCCTCTTGATGAATTTAGGATGAGATGTTTGCGGCATCGGTATATCGAATCAGTGACATGCCTACGCACAGTGCAACCCAGAAAACTACCGTATTCGCTGCTTTATTTGTTGCGTAATCAATAACGATGGTACTTCGGTTTGTACGGACCGATTTTCTTGACGCCGATATACGACACCTGCTCTTCGATTAATACCGACAACTGCGCATTGAGTTTCTTCAACTGCAGGCAAGCGACTTTTTCGTCCAGGTGTTTCGGCAACTTATACACACCGACCGGATAGGCTCTGATATTGTGGAGTAACTCGATCTGGGCGATGGTCTGGTTGGCGAACGATGAGCGCATCACTTAGGACGGATGGCCAGTGCCGTAGCCCAGATTGACCAAGCGATCTTTCGCCAGTAGAGTAATCTGCTTGCCGTCGTGGAAAATAATATGGTCGACTTGCGGCTTGATGTTTCCCCAGATGTATTGCTTCAATGCGGCGACTTCGATTTTATTATCGAAGTGACCGATGTTGCAGACGATTACCCGATCTTTCATCTTTGCTATGTGCGAATGCGTGATCGCGTGATAGTTGCCGATACAGGTGACGAAAATATCGCCATGTTCCGCAGCATAGTCCATGGTCACCACGCGATAGCCTTCCATTGCTGCCTGCAACGTGCAGATCGGATCAATTTCGACAATCCAAACTTGTGCCGGGCCTTTTGCCGACATCACCGTCACCGGCAACCACCACCTTGCCGGAGATCATGACATCGGTGGCGCGCTTGATACCGTCGCTACCAGCGATTCGCGACAACCGTACAGGCTATCGAATTACGATTTGGTTACGGAATCGTTGACGTTCATCGCCTGGAAAGCCAGCTTACCTTCCCTGTACATCTGGTACAAACGATGCACGCCAGTGGTGGTTTCGTAGGTGACGCCCTTGATCTAGGCCAGGGTGGCAGAATATCAGTTGGGCGAAGTTGTCAGCTTTTTCTTGATGGCCTTGAATAGGCATATTTTTCTTCCGAACTTAGGTTGTTCAGAATCGAAGCATCTTTTTCAGCACAGGTACCGAGATGCAGCAGCGTCGCATCGCCTCCGTCGTTCAAGATCATGTTGGCTTGTTCTTCACCAGGTAATGCGAAAATGCGGCGCATGAATTCCCAGTAGTCGTACAGCAATTCACCCTTGAATGCGAATACCGGCATACCTGCAGTAGCAATCGCCGCAGCAGCGTAGTCCTGGATCGAATAGATGTTGCAGGATGTCCAACTAACCATGGAACCGAGTGTCTCCAGGGACTGAATCAGCAATGCGGTCTGAATCGTCATATGGATCGAACCGTTAATCAGCGTATCCTTCAGCGGTTGGGCTGCGGCGACTTCATCGTGGATCACCATCAGACCCGGCATTTCAGTTTTGGCGATCTTGATCTCTTTGTCATCCCCAGACTGACAGACCGATATCGACAACGACGCAGTCTTGTGAGAAAGATATTGTTGAGCTTATTAAAGCGACGTTCATCACGCCCTCCTTTCGTTAAAGAAAGTAACGTGAGCGCAGTTTTGTGTATTTATCGTTCCATGCCTGGCAGACCATGTATGTCGCAACGCTCCTTGGATACGGCCCATCACTTTATAAATAAAACGACAAATTTTCAGCGGGTTGAAATACATATTCTGCGTATTCACGTGATCTGCAACGGTCGCGGGCTTGGCTCAAACCCACCCCATATCATGCAACTCGCTCTTGATATAAGCATAGTAGATCGGCGCCGCCACCAGCCCCGGCAAACCGAACGCGGTTTCGGCTATGACCATCATCAACAACAATTCCCAACTTCGCGCATTGATCTGCGATCCGACAATCCGAGCATTCAAGAAATACTCAAGCTTATGGATCACCACCAAAAAAATCAATGCCGAAAAAGCCACATAGATCGATACCGACATGGCAACCATCACAATCAACGTATTCGATATCAGGTTGCCGATCACCGGCAACAACCCGGCCAAGAAAGTGACGATGATCATGGTCTTGGTCAACGGAAGATGTATGCCGCCCAAGCGCAACACCACCTCCAAGAAGATAGCCGTCAGCAGCGTATTCACTAATGAAATTTTAATCTGTGCAAACACAACGCGGCGGAACGCGTCTGCCAGCAAGCGCGCGCGCCCCAGCAGTTCGCCGGCAAGCGGCTGCAGCAGAGGCATCGGGTGCGCGGCGTTCAGGGCAATCATGGCTCCCAGCACCATGCCGATCAGCACATGCACAAATACCTGCACCGCCTCCTTACCAGCCAGTTGCACTTCACCGCTATGCGATTGCAGCCAGTCGCTGATGATCTGACGAATATCATCGACATCATCCGGCAGGTAGCGCTGCAGCCAGACCGGCAGTTGGGTACGCGCCTGATCCACCACCACCATCAATTTCGCTTGCAACAACTGCAGGCGGTCAGGGCCGCCATGGAAGAATGCGACCAGGCTAAAAATACTCAAAGTCAACAATCCGATAATGATTATCGACAGAAATACCACTGAAATCAGATGCGCCCACTCGCTGGTCAGGCGACGCTGGACGAATGGCGTCAATGCCCGCACCAATTCGTAAACCAACAAACCGGCCAGTAACGCAGTCAGCATGTGCAAAGTCATCACCAGAAACAGCACGCCAATAGCAACCAGCCAGGCCGCCAGGCGAAACCGTGGCAACGCCGTAATTATCGGACGCAATTGCAGGCCATCGGGGGACGATTTAGA
This sequence comes from Collimonas sp. UBA1456, assembly GCA_002325825.1. Lineage (GTDB taxonomy): Bacteria > Pseudomonadota > Gammaproteobacteria > Burkholderiales > Burkholderiaceae_D > Collimonas. Next base: position 29,286 of record DCSW01000125.1, on the reverse strand, counting down.
ACCATTTTTTGATTGGAAAGCCATATTGTGGCCTGTCTAAACACAAGCGCATAAGTATCAGTATAACGTATGGTAGTTTACGTCTTGAAGATTATCGTGGTCACTGAGGAGCTAAGTGTAACAAATCGTTAGCATCTTGCAAAGTTGGACCGGGACACCACAATCGCCGTGAGCAAAGAAGATCAGGCCGGCATGATGGGGAGCGCATTCCTCGCCATGCCGGCCTGATCTGCCATTACATTGCAGAGGCTTTCAGGGCGGGGGCCTTGTCGGTACGCTCCCAAGTAAATTCCGGCTCTTCACGACCGAAGTGGCCGTAGGCTGCAGTTTTTTGGTAAATCGGACGCAGCAGGTCGAGCATCTGCACGATGCCCTTCGGGCGCAGATCGAAATGTTCCAGCACCAGTTGCGCCAGTTTTTCGTCGCTGATCTTGCCGGTGCCGAACGTGGTAACCATCACCGAAGTCGGCTTGGCAATGCCGATTGCATAGGAGATCTGAATCTGGCAACGTTCGGCGAGGCCGGCGGCGATGATATTCTTCGCCACGTAACGACCAGCATAAGCAGCCGAGCGATCCACCTTGGATGGATCCTTGCCGGAGAACGCGCCACCGCCGTGCGGCGCCGCGCCGCCGTAGGTGTCGACAATGATCTTGCGTCCGGTCAAGCCGCAATCGCCTCGCGGGCCGCCAATCACGAAACGGCCGGTCGGGTTGATCAAGTAGCGCGTATTCTGCAACCATTTTTTCGGCACTACTGGCTTGATGATTTCTTCGATCGCAGCTTCTTCAATCGCGCGATGTTCCATTTCCGGCGCGTGCTGGGTCGACAACACCACGGTATCAATTGCCGCCGGACGGCCACCGACATATTTCAACGTCACCTGGGATTTGGCATCCGGGCGCAGCCACGGCAAGCGACCATCCTTGCGCAATTGCGATTGGCGCTCGACGATGCGGTGCGCATAATAAATCGCGGCTGGCATCAGTTCTGGCGTTTCATCGCAAGCGTAGCCGAACATCAGGCCCTGATCGCCAGCACCCTGATCGAGATCAAGCCCCTTGCCTTCGTCGACGCCCTGCGCGATATCCGGCGATTGCTTGTCGTAACCGACCAACACCGAGCAGCTCTTGTAGTCGATACCGTAGTCAGCATTGTCGTAGCCGATACGCTTGATGGCGTCGCGCGCAACAGCGATGTAATCGACAATGGCATGCGTTGTGATTTCACCAGCGAGCACCACCAAACTGGCCTTGCACAGAGTTTCTGCGGCGACGCGCGCGAGCGGATCCTGGGCAAAAATTGCGTCGAGAATCGCATCCGAAATTTGATCTGCGACTTTGTCCGGATGACCTTCAGAGACAGATTCCGAGGTAAAAAGGTATTCATGTGCCATAGCAAGCCCCAACAAAAAATAGTGATGACCATGTCGCAGTCAATCTTGATGAGCCTACGACGCTTTAACGAAATTTGTACGCCGCCTCGCAAGTTTCCTACTAAATTGGCGGATAATGCTAAACAATAATTTTAACAGCAGCACTACTAGAAACTATATATTATGATGTTACTTTGAAGCATTTGATTTACATTCAAAAATGCTGTTACAAGAACATTTTTAGATCTGACTATTGTGCTATTTTACGCCGCCTGGAAAAATCACTAAAATTTAGGATTTTGGCGCTCTTGTTCGATTCTTAATCTAGTTCTTCTGGGTCTTGTCCAATGCTTGTAACGCTCTTCCGCCTGTTATCGACACTGCCGCTATCTTTCTTGCATACAATAGGAAGCACCTGCGGCTGGCTAGTTTACCTCGTATCTCCGTCATATCGCAACAAACTCAAAGACAACCTGTTCCGCGCCGGCTACCCGCAGCACCTGTCGCAAGCCATCCGTGAATCCGGCAAGAGTATGTTCGAGCTGCCGTTCATCTGGTGCGCATCACCGCAACGAGTCCTGCGCACCGCCACCATCGAGAACTGGGAACTCGCACAAGCGGCCCTGGACGCCAAGAGCGGGGTAATTTTCCTGACACCGCATCTCGGCTGCTTTGAGATCGTCGCCCAAGCGATCGCCGCCAAGACATCTCTGACAGCGCTGTACCGTCCACCCCGCAAGAATGCACTCAAACCATTGATCGAAGGCGCGCGCGGACGCCACAATCTGTTGCTGGCGCCAGCCAACCTGGCAGGGGTCCGCACCTTGTTCAAGACCCTAAAAAAAGGTCAGGCAATCGGCCTGTTGCCGGATCAGGTACCACAGAACGGCGAAGGCATCTGGGTCGATTTCTTCGGCCGTCCGGCATACACCATGACGTTGCCGGCCAAGTTGCAGCAGATGAGCGGCGCGCCGCTGATCTTGTCGTATGCAGAGCGCCTGCCGTTCGGGCGCGGCTATGTGATCCGTTTCGCGCCGTTCGAAGGCAACCTGAGTGACACGCCGGAACAACAGACGCTGGCCATCAGCCATGTGATGGCCAAATTGATTACGCGTTGCCCGGCACAATATATCTGGAGCTACAACCGCTACAAGACCCCGCCCGGCGTCGCAGCGCCGCCCACGACTCCCGTGGCAACCAAGGTGGATGCATGAGGGCCTTGATCGGGCTGTTGTGGCTAGCGCACTTTCTGCCGCTATGGATTTTGGGACCGGTCGGTGAAGCGCTTGGTTCGCTGCTGTTCATCATCATGAAGCAGCGTCGGCATATCACGCTGACCAATCTTGCCGCCTGCTTTCCCGACATGCCGACAGCAGAACGTAAAACCTTGGCGCGCCGCCATTTCCAGGTTTATTCGCGCAGTGTGTTGGAACGCAGTGTGTTGTGGTGGGCGCCGGAAAAACGTTTGCGACGCCTGATCCAGATCGATTCGACGCTGCCGCTCGACACTTTGCAGGCCAGCCCGACGATTCTGCTATGTCCGCATTTTGTTTGTTTGGAAATTCCAGGCATTGCGCTAGTGCTAAATTCGTCGCTATCTATTTGTACGATTTATACCCGCCAGCAGGATGCCGTAGTCGATGCGGCATTACTCAAGGGCCGCTCACGTTTCCGGCCGGTCAAATTATTCTCCCGCGAGAAGGGCGTCAAACCGATTATCCGAGCGATGCGCGATGGCTATCCGTTCATCATGCTGCCGGACATGGATTTCGGCCTGAAAGATGCTGAGTTCGTGACATTCTTCGGCGTCCCGGCGGCAACCCTGACGGCAACGGCGCGCATCACCGCCGCCACCAAGGCCAATGTGGTGCCGATGATCGCGACCCTCCTGCCCGGCTACAAAGGTTGGAAGGTCACTTTCTATCCGGCCTGGGAGAACTATCCCGGTGATGACATCGTCGAAGCCACGCGCCGCATGAATGCGTTTATCGAGGAGCGCGTGCTGGAAGCGCCGGCCGAGTATTTCTGGGCCCACAAACGCTTCAAGACACGCCCCTCCGGGCAAGCAAGCATTTATTAACCTAATTACAACCACAACCCTGTGGCGAACGACGCAACCGCTGTCATTTCCCGCTTCAGACAGCATTGCGCAAACTTTTACTGCATAATCCACGCCATGAAACTCAAATTCACCAAAATGCACGGCGTCGGCAATGATTTTGTCATCATCGATGCAATTCACCAACATATTGATTTCACGCCAGCCCAATGGCAGCGCTTGGCCGACCGTCGCTTCGGCATCGGCGCCGACCAGATTCTGGTGGTAGAAAAGCCGCAAACCGACAATGTCGATTTCCGCTACCGCATCTATAACGCCGACGGTGGCGAAGTCGAACAGTGCGGCAATGGCGCCCGCGCGTTCGTCAAATTTGTCACAGATAAAGGCCTGACCAACAAGCGCCAGATCCGCGTGCAAACCATGTCTGGCATCATCGAGCCGAGACTGGAAAGCGACGGCCGCATCACGGTCGACATGGGCGTGCCGATCCTGACGGCAGCTGAGATACCGTTCGATACCAGCCAGCTGATGTCTGAAACGCTGGGAGACAATATCGCATGGCCTCTGGAAATTCATGGCAGACAGGTGTTGATGTCGGTAGTATCGATGGGTAATCCGCATGCGGTGCAGGTGGTCGACGACAGCGAAGTGGCGCCAGTCTTGACGGACGGCCCGGCGATCGAACAGCATGCACGCTTCCCGAAACGCGTCAACGCCGGCTTCATGCAGATTGTTGGTCGCCATCAGATCAAACTACGGGTATTTGAACGTGGCGCCGGCGAAACACTGGCCTGCGGCACCGGTGCTTGTGCGGCCGTTGTGGTGGGGATTTGCCGCGGCTTACTGGACTCGCCGGTCAGAGTGCACACCCACGGCGGTGAGCTATCGATTGCTTGGAGTGGAATCGATCAACCAGTATTGATGACCGGGCCGGCAGTTGCCGTCTTCGAAGGAGAAATAGAAATAGAAATCGGCGCGGCCAGTTGATTATCCACGCCGCTCAACCGAACCATTTGCTCTAGCCGAGATCCGCTTCCTGCGCCGCCTGCGGCACGATGGTCTTGAAACGATAGAGACGCTGCCGATAATTTCCTTCCGGCCCGTTCGGACCGCAATCGACATCTTCAAACAAGCGGGCAATTCGGCTCAGCGCCTGACGCTCGTCGCCGGTTCGAATCAAGATCAAGCGCCGTTTACTACGCGCGTACTGGGATCGTATATCCACCGCCAAACAGTGGCCGCAATCGGCCTGATTCAAATCCAGCAGCAACGCTTCCGGTCGGCTCAGGCCAAACAAGGTTGCCAACTCGATCCGTGCAGCCAAAAATGGATGGGCCTTGGACTGTTCGCGCGCCAATTGCTGCTGGGCCGTTTTAGCCCATGCCGCCGGCTGCGCGCTATCGGCAATCTTTGCCAGCAAATCGGTGGCTTCGCTGCTGCCTTGAGCGGAGGCTTTCTGTAGCCAATATACAGCACGGACGTCGTTGGTCAATGTCTCGCGTCGATTACGCCAAATGCTAAGACCGTATTCCAGCTGCGCGGCGCAATGCCCCATCTCGGCGGCGCGCTCCAGATGGCGCTGCATGTCTACCAGATTGCGCTGCGAGAATTCCGACTTTAGATAAATCCGCGACAGCGCAAACCACGCATCCGCCAAGCCGGCTTCACCTGCCATGGTCAACCAGCGGCTCGCCTTTTTATAATTTGCGAAACCGCTTCCCGCCTGTGAGCGCCGACCGCTGCTATCCATGCGGGCGTACCACAACCCCAACGCCAGTTGCGCGCTCTTGTCATCACCGTAGGCAGCAAGTTCGAGAAACTGCTGGACCTCATTCGGGTCAAAGACCCTGCTGTCTTGCAGCGCCTGGGCTGTGCGTATCAATAACGCTAGGTTTTCTTCACCAAGTTGACGTGCCAGCATTTCTGACGGTACATTCAGTTGCGTCAGCGTCGCTGCATACTGCTCCGATAAAGCCTGTGCCAACGGCAACGCCCACTCCAGAAAAACTGGCCAATCGGCTTTTTCCCAGGCAATCTGGACCAACGACTGCTTCGCCTGCATCACACCAGCATTCGTCGCACGCGATGGCCATTCCAGCGTCGATTCTTGTTCATCCATGGCTTCAGGCTGGCTGCCGGTAGCTTGCGCAGCAGCTAGAGTGCGCTCGTACAAGTCGCCGGGAGCGATGTCGGTATGCTGCGCCAGCAGCCACTGGGCTTCAGCAACCCCCGCGTGCGCAACGCTTGCTAGCGTTTTGAAAGCTTTGCCGCGCAAGGATTGCAACATGCCCGGATCGCGCGACGTCAGCACCAATCTAGCAAAAACTAGACCAGCTTCCATCAATCCGGCCTCAAAGGCGCGCTCGTACCATATGCACAGTTCGAGTGGATTGCCGGCGTCAAGCGCGACCTCAAGCGGAATATGGCTGCCGATCAGCATCCAGGCTTCGGGCTCTTCCTGCTGGGCGGCGCGACTCAGCCAATGTAGAGCCGTCGACAGGCTTTGCGGCAATCCATTACCGCCGCACAAATAGCGCTTTCCTAGTGCTATCTGTGCGGCGGCCTGCCCGGCACGGGCTGAACGAATAATCGCTAAATCTTTACGCTTAGCCATAAAGCATTCATTAGAAAAACGTAAGTTATGCTTGATCAATGAACTGATTTTTATTTCAGCTAGTTTCTTGCTAAAGATGAATCTTTTTGAAAAAATATCAATATACCGGAATTGGCTCGCCTATATCCGCATTTTGCACACAACCATTCGACTCAGTATTTTTTGATATGGAAATTCTGTTTAAAAAATATTAAAGCAGATTTGGATAGCCACGAAACGCCACATCCGTAATTTAGAAATAACAAATTTGGAAAATTACTTAACTTTTTAATAATTATTAAATTATTAAATTATTAAATAATTAAGAGACGAAAATTATAAATTTTTTACTAACTAGGGTTACCGTTGATTCCTCCGGCAGATGTACGAGGGATTCCTCATAATCCGTTTTTAAAGCCAGTTTTTCAAATTAAGGACATTAAATTAAAAAATCACTCATCGCATTGGCCACTCTCGGTACGACCGCAATTGCAGCATAGGCTCAAACCTCTGTTGCTAATTATGGTTCAAATAGGTACAAATATTATTTGTACCTATTTGAACCATAACCCCGTTGCAAACGCTGCCGCCAACACCAACAAAAATGGCGGCGCCAAGTTCAGCGTGGGTTCCGGCAACATCGACACTTCCCGCATCGAGTTCAAAGGTGCTGAAGATCTGGGCGGTGGACTGAAAGTACTGTTCCAACTGTAAGCAAGCTTACAGCTCCACTGGAGCATCCAACGGAAGCACCGCATTTAACCGTAAATAGGTAGTTGGTCTGCGCAGCAATTGCGATACCGTCTTGCCAGGTCGCCAATTCGTCATCCTTGACGAGGCAAGTCATCAGTACAATTCGGTCAAAGACTTCGGTAATTTCATCGGCAGCGTGCATACTCTGAATCGCCTGGAAGGCGTTCGCACACAAAGCTCAATCCTCCGCTATAACTCGCCAACAATACAAGGCTTCAAATGCACTGCGCACGATGGCTTGGGCGAACGAGCAGGTCAATCTTTCGGTGCCGGCGGCACTTATGATAACGACCCATTGGTCGTGTATCTGAGCTACTGCCAGTCGAAATTCGGTGCAGACCTTAGGCAACACCCTGATATCTGGCGTCGCTGCTAAAGGCGGCCTGACTCCAATAGCAAATTCGAATCTGTATAGCAACACAATCAATAAGACGTTCAGTCAGAGCTCCAACTATCTCGTCGGACCTACACGTGTGTGTACGGTGGTAACTGGTCACGCGTCAACACGACTGGGCTGTTTAAGAAACATGTGTGCGAACTGGGAGTTGACCACACGCTGTCGAAACCGGTGCACTGGCTGGCATCAGTTCTAAAAAGAAGCTTTTCGACTAACTGCAACACTGGCCTCAAGCCAAAAATTGCTCAGCTAAATCTGGGCGTAGACTATTATCTGCTCAAGCGTACTGACTTGTACTCGCTAGCTTCGTACGCATCGCACAAAAACGGCGGACGGGTGGGCAATATTGCATCCCCAACTATTCAGAGGTGCGACAGTAAGAGCAATCAGACTTCGGTTGCGCTTGGTATTCGCCACCGTTTCTAAGAAGCGCAGCGTTTGAATGATCTGGATGGTGATATTGAATAGGCCGCGTGCTGGTCCTGTTCACCTTTTCGGTTCAGACATGTAAGCACCTGATCTTGGAAAAAGTACCGACATGTGCATGTATAAGCAGAAATTAATTGGAAAGCAGGAATTTTGACGTAAATTGCTAACAACGATGTTTGTACTGCGCAATATAAAATACAAAACATTTATTGCTCTACAGTCCGCCGCAGACAACACCAGCAATCCTACATCGCGTAACCTCCTTCACCACATCCCTCCGCTGTCAATTGACGACGCCAAGTCTGTTCGAACTCTCAGGTCGCCAGCGCTGGCGCCGCATTATATGTCGCAAAAATACAACAAAATTAATATTCCTCCTCAATTTCGACAAATTTATAACCTCACATCAAACCAAACTGCAGGCGCGGACAGCTACAGCCCTTAATGTTCATCCATCCGGCAAGATGTACGGATCCTTAAGATAGTTATTCTCAATAAAGGACTTCAAAATGAAGAAATCACTAATCGCAGTGGCCGTACTCGGCGCAATCGCAGGTGCGGCACAAGCTCAAAGCGCCGTAACCATCTACGGTATCTTGGATACCGGTATTACCTACGCGAACAAAGTTCCGACTCCAGACAACAGTTCGAACGACAAGAAATTCAGCGTTGATTCCGGTGTCATCCAAGGTTCGCGTCTGGGTTTCAAGGGCGTTGAAGATCTGGGTGGCGGTCTGAAGGCTCTGTTCCAATTGGAAGCTGGTTTCCATAACGACACTGGCGCCTTGAAAAAGAATACAGGTTCCACTAATTTATTCCCTAGTAAATCGGTAGTCGGTCTGAGCGGCAACTTCGGTTCCATTCTATTGGGTCGTCAAACTGACGTACTGAACGACCTGACTGGTGCAGTTGACCATAACATGGACCGTTTGGAAGGTATACGTACCAACAACTCGATCCGCTATACAAGTACGAAAAACTCGATCCGCTACAACACACCTAACGTAGCCGGTTTCACTGGTAGCCTGATCTATGGCTTCGGCGAAGCAGCTGGTCAGACTTCGAACGGTCAATCGTTCAGTCTGGGCGGTCAATACGCAAATGGCCCACTGGGTCTGCGTGCTGCTTATTACGAATCGAAGAAGGGTACTACTTCTAGCGACACTTCCAATTCTAATAGTAAAGAATTTAAAGTCGGCAACCCGGGCGACACCGCTCTGAGGATATTCTCATTGGGCTCTAGCTACCAAGCTGGTCTGGCACGCCTGTATGGTAACTGGTCGCTCGTCAAGCAGCCACTGGCTAGCGCATGGGACGGAAAAACTGCTCTGTGGAACAATTCCGGTACTCCTTCCTACTACAGCTCTGGTTCGATCAACAACAGCAAATCCGAAATCTTCGAATTGGGTGTCAACTACAACTTGACCGATCCTCTTTATCTGCTTGGCAGCGTTCAGTACAACAGGCTTACTTTCGTTCCTGGTCCTAATACATCGCCACTAAACAACAACGGTAAGCTGATCCAGTACAATTTGGGTACAGACTACTTCTTGTCAAAACGTACAGACCTGTATGCATTCGCCTCCTTACTGGAAGCCAAGAACGCAGCTAATCTAGGTGTTGACGGTAACGGCACTGGTTCGGCAAAGAGCCAAACAGCAGTTACTGTTGGTATCCGCCACAAGTTCTAATTTAAGTCGATCTTATCCGCAGCATCATGTAGATAAGGTTGCTTGAACAAGAATAAAAAAGACCCACATGGGAAACCATGTCGGTCTTTTTTATTGTATCGGCGGCCCGCGCCGGGTATCGCGGACATTCAAGGTTGTCATTCACCTAGATCGCGGTGTACTCTTAAACATTATATGTTGTTCGAATCCTTTCCTCCTAATCGCTCACACTCCACATGACCACCCATCTTGATCCCGATGCTGTCGCTCAATATCTGATCGACGCGCCGCATTTTTTTGAAGAACACGCCGAACTGCTTGCCAAGATCCGACTTACTAGCCCACTTCTGGAACGCGCGGTATCGTTGCAGGAGCGCCAGATGGAGGTGCTACGTGAAAAAATAAAAGTGCAGGACCTGCGGCTCGCCGATATGGTTAGCAACGCGCAGGAAAACGAGGCCATCACCCATAAGCTATACAGTTGGACACGTAGCCTGCTGCTGGCCCGTAACGATGCCGATCTGCCCCATACGCTGGTTGACGGGTTGCGCAGCATATTCGCTGTACCGCAGGCCACGCTGCGCATCTGGGGTGTCACCGAAACCTATGCGCATACCTGGTTTGCCGTGCCGACATCGGACGATGCCAAGGCTTTCGCCAACGGTCTGAGCATACCGTTTTGCGGTGGTAATAACGATTTCGAGGCAGCTTCGTGGCTCGAGCCTGGCATCCAATCGATCGCCATCCTGCCGCTACGGAACGAATCGACAACCTTCGGCCTGCTGGTACTTAGCTCTACCGATCCACAGCGCTTTAGCGCTAATATGGCGACCGACTTCCTGGTACAAATCGGCGAAACGGCGAGCGCTGCGTTGGTTTGCCTGCTTGACTAATCGTCTTTGCCCGACATCTCTAACGTGAGCCGCGTCGCCAACCTGGCATACCTGAACGGCTATCTGAGTAGCCTGGCTAGCCAGCGCCAGCTGTCGCCGCATACGATCGGTAATTATGCACGCGACCTCGCCGAACTCGCCAGCTTGACGCAGATACTTGGCGAGGACTGGAACTATGTGGCAGTCACACATTCCCACATCCGCAAGTTCGCTGCGCAATTGCATTCGCGTGGTTTAAGCCCAAGCTCGATCGCCCGCAAGTTGTCGGCTTGGCGCGGCTTCTTCGAATGGCTGGCGGAACAAACTGCGTTGGCCAGCAATCCGGCGGATGGCGTCAAAGCCCCCAAGCGCGCCAAGCCATTACCCAAGGCCCTGGCGGAAGACGATGCAATACACTTGGTCGCCAGCGGCAACCCGTTTGCCAAGTCAGGATCGAGCCTAGCTTTGTGCAACCAGGCCATGTTCGAATTGTTGTACTCCAGCGGCCTGCGGGTTTCTGAACTGGCTGGCCTAGATCTGCGCTACACGCGCCAGGATGTCTATGTATCGACCGGATGGATCGATCTTGAGGGAGCCGAAGTGACAGTGACGGGGAAAGGCAACAAGAAGCGCAGCGTCCCGGTAGGAAGGCCGGCATTAGCAGCGATTGCAGCATGGCTGCCGCTACGACAGACATTGCTCAAAGGCGATCAGGGTAATGATCGTTGCGCATTGTTCCTGACTGAACGTGGTACGCGCATGTCGCCACGGGTGATTCAGCTACGCCTGAAGCATCATGCGCAATCGCTCAGCATCACCAGTAATGTTCATCCGCACGTGCTGCGCCATTCTTTTGCCTCACACATGCTGCAGGGTTGCGGCGATTTGCGGGCGGTGCAGGAGTTGCTGGGACACACCTCGATTGCCGCCACCCAGGTCTACACCGCGCTGGATTTCCAGCGCCTGGCGCAGGTCTATGACGCGGCGCATCCGCGGGCGAAAAAAATCCCGGATAAATGACCTCGTGCCAGATTTGAATGATATTGCGTGGGCACTGCCTCATGACAGTTCCGTCATCCTAGCGAATGCGGGAATCGAAATTATTGAGCAGGATGATGAAAATGAATTCACGCGTTCGCAGAAATGACAGGAGCTGCGTGGCAATGCAACACCCACTGGCACCCATTCGGAGAATTTGCTACATGCATATATGAAACTGAATTACATTTTGAGGAATAATTGAAGCATTCCCATCTCTATCGATGGCCATGAATCTAAGTCAAAAATCCAAATCTGCCGCCGCCCACTCTGCAACAACAGCCAAGGAAGACGCCAGTCACCATGCGGCAGCATGGACAGCACCAGCCCAGCCTTATTGCGCAAGCAGTTGCAGCAAATCCTGCAAGAAATCTTGGATAAAGGCTTTCAGGGCCACGAGATCAAACTGACAATCAAAGCTCCGACTGCATTCATTGAACTAGCTTCGGTAAGCGCGACGTCAAGCCACTTTCGCTTTTCCTTTCTTGTTTTTCTTTTTCGCGACTATCAATATGGAACTGATCCCGACCACCATCTTGACTGGCTTGCTCGGCGCCGGTAAAACTTACTGTGCTCAACCGCATCCTGCAACAGCAGCACGGTCACAAGATTGCCGTAATTGAAAACGAGTTCAGTCAGGAGAATATCGACAATGAAATACTGGTTCAGGACAGCAGCGAACAGATCATCGAAATGAACAATTACTGCATCTGCTGCATGATGCGCATGCAGGTCTACGGACCCGCGCATGTTGCGCTACAAAATGTATTGTTTTTCATGGATGATACAGACAACAAAATGGTGTCCCAGTGCGTCCATAAAAACATGTGTAGCGATGTCGGCAGCAAATGAGACACTCGGAAAAAAAATGGTCTTTATTTGCAAGAATCTACCAAAAGACATCTCTATTCGAGATTTGTAAAAATATTTGGTATATAATATATAATTTTTTAATTGTTAAATAACTGGCTAGCACACTATCATACCCAATACATGTTGGTATGGCTGCGGATTTACGAGATTGTCGAGAACCACGTTGGGACAGTTACAACTGGACGCGGGACAAAGCGACCGAGGCGCCTCCGATGTTGCAAACAACAGCTAAAACAGCAGCCTGCCAGTCACGACCGATACCGATGTTCCGCCTGGATACTGACAAGCCCGAGGGAGAGGACCATGAATCTGACCGTTAAAAAGACTGCCGCAATAAAAGCGCCGGCGTCACGGCATCAAGAAAGGCCCAGGCCGCGGGTAAGGCCGGCACTCTCACAAATCACACAACCATAGCTAAAAAAGCAGGTGGGACAACCCAGAAACTTTCCGCAAAGATACAGCAAAAGACCCAGACGCCGACTAACTATATCAAAAGCAGTACCAAAATTTTCCAAAGTCAGTCCTAAACCTGTTGTAAAATCCTTAGCCAAGCAAACGGTGGCTGCCAACTCTGTATCAGAGTCAAGTCCAGCCGCTGACGAGGCAACGCGCAATAAAACGGTAAAAGCCAGCAGTTCTGTTACAAAAAAACTGAATTCCCCAACAGCCAGATCCGGCGATCGCAGCATCAGCGACAAGCCCACAAGTGCCGAATCAACGGATAAAAATTGAAAAAACGTCGTATTGAAAGTAAGCGAAGTGGCTACTAAAACAACCAAACCGACCCAAGAAACCGTTCTGTTGACCGAAGACCAAATTCTCAAGATGTGCGAAAAGGATTACATGAATGAAGCGCAACTGGCTTTCTTCAAAGTACGCTTGCAGCAGTTGGAAATCGATCTAATCAAGAATGCTGGAGAAACCACGGAACATTTGCGTGAGACCGTCTTGGTGCCAGATCCGGCAGACCGCGCTACCATCGAAGAAGAACATGCGCTGGAATTGCGTACGCGTGACCGTGAACGCAAATTGCTGAAGAAGGTGCAACAGTCGATTGCTTCGATTGACACAGGCAAATACGGCTGGTGCGAAGAAACCAGTGAACCTATCGGGATTCCACGTCTGCTAGCGCGCCCGACCGCGACCTTGTCGCTGGAAGCACAGCAACGGCGCGAACTGAAACAGAAGCTTTACGGAGACTGATCCTCAATACAATCGGATATCGTACAAGATTCGCCAGGCAAGCGCGCGACGTCGCATTCTATGCGTTAGCTTCGATCATTTCGCGAACAGGATCGTTAATACTAACAGCGGCGCGAGAGCAGCGTGCTGGTAACATTCATGGTGAGTAGACGAAGCCGATGATATCAGATGGTGTGGCTTAAAAAATGCGTTGGAGGCGATGCAGGTGTACGATCGAATAGCCGACAGAGGCATAGCATCGTCCATGTAGCTTGAGAAAACAAACCGTCGACCAAGTTGACGTAACCTGACATTGCTCATCGAACAGGCTATCGATGGCGGTGGCACAGCGCACCACTCCTCCACCGATTTCGACGATGCTACTCTGCCTGCAACAATCTACTCAATACCGCTGACTCTGTCACCCTTGCCCGACAAGCCCGTTCTGGCGAAATGGCAGGTATTCGCTTCATGGGATGTGCCGTTCATCTTCAATTTTCCACCGCGCGCCAACTCTGTCCTGAAAGACTTTAACGCCATCGGCGCCGCCCTACGGCGCCTTCCAAAAGATCCGGCCAGACCAGGTCGCCAATCGTTTATTGTCGCCGCTAAAAAACGTCTTTGCTGACGATCACGTGCAGCCACGTTCCTGTTCCGTTTGGCAATTGCCATTCTGATCGACTTGCCTCGGCCGGACTGAACAAGTCGGCAATCGGCAACCACCAGCGAGCTCCTGCATGCAGATCCACATCGCGCTTGATAGTCGGCGGCGACAGCCTATCAAGGAGTCTCACCCATGTTCGTCCAACGTACGCCTTTATCCAGTGCGGTAGTATCCACGCCCGCCACTCTGTCTTCCGGCGCTTCTGCCCAGACCTCGCACACCGACAACTCCAAGCTTCTGCCGCCGATCGTGGTCATGGCGAGTCCGCTCAACGCTAATCCAGACACACAGATACTGAAACCCACCAAAGTACTGTTCGGCGAAGAATTGCGCAATAAGGTTGGCACCTACCTGGGAGACACTCTGGCGCAAGAACTCGGCGTATCGACATCAGGTTTCAGCGCCGGCACTTCCCATCCAATCATCCACAGCATGGAAGGCCAGCGCGTCAAGATTCTTGAAAATAGCATGGCAGTAGCGAACGTTTCAAGCCTTTCCAACGATCATGCAGTGGCGACCGAAGCGGCTACCGCGCGCCAGATTGAAATCTTACGCAGACCGGCCGCCCTTCTGTATGGCTCCGGCACCATCGCGCGGCTTGGTGAATGTGATCAACGATCGCATCTCAACCGAATTACAAAAAATATCAGCGGCAAAACAGAAGCGTGTTACAACGACATCGACAACGGCCGCAGCACATCATTGAGGCTGGATGACTCAGCCGGAGAGATCAGCTGGCATCTGGACGGCAACTGGCGCGATACTGACAATTACAAAATCCCCGGACATGCCCACCAGAACGACGCAGATCCACCGCCAGGCCGGTCGCCGAGCTCGCTCACTCACAAGAAACCGAAATTGGCGCTGGCGCCTCATACATCGCTTCCTAGGGCTACACTGGCGCATCGGTAGCAACACTAGATGATCACTACGACATTCCGACCGCTGAAAAATCCTTCATCGACCTGCACCAGACCCGCTACGACATCGCCAGCTAACTCGATGCCCCGCTCGCAGGTTTCGAAAAACTAGGCCGTACCGACTACATCCATCCATACGGAGAAACAGGAAAATGGCGATCCCACTATCACTTTCTCTAATCAATCGACAGAAACACGCTGGGAATTGGCACACAAGCCGTTGATTGGCTGGTACAGCACGTTTGGCATACAGACCGAAGACACGCATTTTTCCGCGTTGGCCGCCGACAAAGGCCTACCGCACACCGTGCCGTGCACTAAATCGACCTCGCTTGCGGGATTCCTGATAGAAGAGCGTCATTTCGGCCTGGTGCTGACGAGTGCGGGATTGCGCCTGGAATCGGTCGAGCATCGGCCCTATAGCGATACCGTCTTTACTGGGCGCAAGTTCAATCTGACATCCTATCAGTGGGCGCCTTTGTGGAGTTTCATGCCGGGCTATGGCTTCGACCCGACGATATCTATCGCCTAACGCGCGCCAAGCACCGAGGAATTGTACTCCAACAGCCCGCACGAATTGACTGTAACGTTCGACATCGGCGGACCCCTCCTTGAAAAAGGAAACCTCGCGTAATATAGAGCTAACCCTGCAGAAAACTTCGGGTTTGGGGCGCTGGAAAGCCAATCTGTTCCAGAACCATGTCAGCAATTACGTGTTTGGACGCAATGCAGGCCAGGTCGATGAAAACGGCGCGGCAGATCCTGACGGCGAATTTACCAAGCGCTTCAGGTCACAAGTAGACGCCACCATTCGTGGCGCCGAAGCCGAGATCAGCTATAATCTCCGGGGTGAGAGATGGTCGGTACACGGCTTTGTCGACACCTCGCGCGGGACACCGGATCAGATGAGCAACCTGCCGTTGCAGCCTGCCACCCGCTACGGCTTGAAAATCGGCTATTTGAAGGGACCATGACGCAGTGGCATGGCGCTCATGCGCGCGCAACAACAAAGCCGCCTGGCAACTTTTGAACACAGCGCAGCACCTGCCTACACCAAAGTCAATGTCAGTCTGGCTTACACGCAGAAATTCGGAAAAACGCAGGTGATCTAGTATGCATTGGTCAAGAATTTTTTGAACCAGGACATTCGCTTGGCAACCTCGGTAATCAAGGATGTTGAGCCGCAGGCTGGACGCAGCTTGATTCTTGGCGTTAAGACCAAGTTCTGATTCTGCGATCGACTTAGATTGCCATGTGATTTGATATTGCGCGGCAATTCAGTGCAACCGACATTGTCAATGCCGGAATGAAGATGTATCAAATGGCGTATTAAAAGTGTACCCAATTTGGATTAATAAATAGAGCTGTTCAGGCCCTAGATTGTTCTCCCTTCAATCCACATTGCACTGCGAGGCAAAATTTGGATGACTGGCGAAGCGCAGCGTAGCCCGTTCCTTCAAGATATTGTTTTTGTTGTTATGGGTTGGCCCCTCCTTTTCAGAGGAGATGTTTGGTTTAGCATTGCGTTGTTGCTGTTTCTTGCTAGTGGCGAATCTATACGATTCGCCGTTCATATCCAGGATGTGGACGTGATGGGTGAGCTGCTCAACCGCTTCGAACCGAGGATACTGGCCCAATCGTCAAGCAGCAAGTTTGCTGTCACCAGCGTGGCGCTATGTGCAT
>DCSW01000125.1:0-12619 GCA_002325825.1 Collimonas sp. UBA1456 | reverse complement strand
CGGGAAACATCCTTTCCGCCTTTCTTATGTACCTGTAGGTACACAAGACCACACCTCGCTTATTCTTTGGTCACGCGCAACAATTCGGCCTGGATGGTGACACCATCGGCAAGCCAGCGATCGTCGTCCCGGCGCATGATGCGCATACCATTGCGCTGCGCCACCTGAAAAATTTCTGCTTCGGAAGCCGGTTTGTGAATCTGCGCCTGAATCTCATCCGTCGTCAGCAACAACTCATAGCCCCCCCACCCAGTCTTGATAGCCGGTCTAGCCACATTGTGCGCAGCCGACCGCATGCCACATCTGGTCGTCATGCCGACGGCAATACACGCGCAACTTGCGTACCAGACGCTGCGCCCCCACTCCCAGAAACGACGATGACAACAGGAACAGCTCAATGTCCCTGTCGAGCAACCGAGTTACCGCCGCCACCGAATCCTTGGTGTGCAACGTTGCCAGAACCAAGTGACCGATGAGCGATGCTTGTACCGCGATCTTGGCGGTTTCAAAGTCGCGAATTTTACCTGTCATAATGACATCAGGATCTTACCGCAAAATCGCCCGTAAGGCCTTGTCAAAAGTCATGTCGATACGAGCATTGACCTGTGTTTGGCCAACCTCGGCCAACTCGCATTCGATGCGGATCTTCCTCCGTCAGAATATTGATGCTGTTGGTGTTCAGGTGCGACAGCGCCGCATACAGCATGATGATTTTGCCGGAACCGGTCGGCCCGGTGATCTGTACGATCCCATGCGGCTGGATTATCAGACGATCGAACTAAGGCAACACCGCTGGGCTCATACCAAGATGTTGCAGATCGAGGCGGCCGGCTTCCTTGTCTAGCAAACACCGTACGGCGCGTTCGCCATGGCCGGTCGGCAAGGCTCAAGATCCGTACATCGACTGACTTGCCTCCGATCCGCAAGGTGATTGGGCCATCTTGCGGCAAACGCTTTTCGGCAATATCGAGCTGCGCCATGATCTTGGTACACGAAATCCGCGAGGCGTGCACCCTCTTCTTCCGCCGCACTACATCACGCAAGCTGCCGTCGATGCGGAAGCGAACAACCGAAATCTGCTCGAATAGCTCGATATGAATATCCGATACCCCTTCCCGCAGCATCTACGTCAGCAGTATATTGATCATGCGGATTGCCGGCATGTCCTGCATCAACTTGGACAGATCGAGATCGGATTCGAACTTATCCACCACTTGCGCGGCATCTCCGCCAGGGAGCCTGGATAAGCCTTGGCGATCGCCTCACCCAGCGCATCGCGGGCAATTGTGCGGAATGTGACGCGGCCGAAACGACGACTGACTTCGGCGATAGCGGTCAGATTGGTGGCTTCGGAAATCCATACCTAAACCGGATTGTCGGTACCATGGACATCTAAATTACGGGCAAACGCGTACGATAGAAGACATGCGTCGGTAATTCTGGGGTCGCTCATCGCGTGCTATCGTTGAGAAAGCCAGATGCTGTCGAGATGGCAGCAGACTTAGGGCTTACTACTGCCGGTGAAGCCTTTTTCAGGAGCCAATGAATCCGCTGCAGCATCCAATTTATGCAAATCCAGAAAAAGGCCGCCGTCCTCCAGCGGAAGCGTCACCGACGAGATGGAATCTGTCAGAATGCTCTTGCGCGGCTACACACTGATATATGACTTGCGCATGTGGTTGTAACGATTGATCAACACCAGGTTGCTCTTCTAATTGTCTGGAATGACCGTCGGCCGAAGGAAAATCATCAGATTGGTCCTGTTGCTTGCGCAGAATTGGTATTTGAAGAAATCGCCGATGAACGGCAGGCCACCCGGCAGCGGCACTTTCTGAATAATACTCGAGTTATCGTCGCCGATCAGACCGCCAAGCACAATGATCTGACCATCGTCAACCAGCATTATTGGTATCGAGTGAGCGCTTGGTCGTCGACGGGCCATTCTGGTTATTGGCGGTAGCCGCTATTACCGTCGACACTTCCTCCGAAATTTCCATACATACGGTGCCGCCTTCCGAAATATGCGGTTTGATCTTCAGCTCGGTACTGACATCCTTGCGATCAACGGTGGTAAAACGGATTGGATGTAATGCTGCCGGTAGTGGCGTACAAATCATTGACGAACGGCACGTTCTGACAGGCGATGATCTTAGTTTTATCATTAGCCAACGTCAGCAGGTTCGGCATCGACAGTATATTACCGCCAATCATATTATTCAGCGCTCTGGCCGATGCGCCGAGGCCAATCTTGCCGGAGATCTAGCGTAACATGCCGAATTGCAGGCCACTGCCAAGTGCAGGCACGGCGCCGCCGCTAGCGCCGGAGTTGACCGCCTGGCCGATCGCTGTGTTAAATAGATTACTATTGGTGATGCCGGAATTGGTACCAGCAAACCGGTGCCGCTGCCAACCCGGTAGGCGCTATTGCTGTTGTCGCTCAGCGCCAATCAGTTGCACGCCGATTTCGCTAGCTGTGCCGTCGCGCGACCTTGCCGATCAGCGTTTCTACATACATCTACGTCCGGCGCGTATCGAGCTGATCGATGACGCCGCGAATGTCCCGGTAAACCGGTTCACTGGTGGTGATGGTCAGCTTGTTGGTGGTCTCGTCAGCCTAAACGAATCTGGCCGCGCTGCTACCGCCACCTCCCAAGGATTGTGATGAGAAGTCGCTGCTGGATGATGGTGTCGACGCTGATGCCGAGGCGCCAAGCGAATTGCTATTCGAATTTTACAGCATACTTCCCGAATTGATGCCGGCTCCGGAATTCTTGTTCGACGAATTGCCGCTTGGTAGCGATGTATCGGACGATACGATGGCGCGCAGAGTCTGCGCGAATTTTACTGTATCGGCATTTCTGAGGCAAAATACATGCATGTTGCCGACATTGGCGGTCGACTGATCTGACTTGGCAATCAACGATTTTTCTAGATTGGCGCGTCCCGCCGACGGCGCCCGTACAATCACCTAATTAGTCCGCGAATCGGCCATGATGATGGTGCGCAAACCATCTCTGGCAGCAGAGCCTGCGGAATCGGAAGCCAGCAGTTTGTTGGCAATGACTGCGATATCGTTTGCCACCGCATAATGCACCGGCAGCACATCCAGATCGGTAATCATCTTGCCAAGACGCTACGGATTCTCGGCGTAATCGATCACTACCAGCGTGTTGTTGTCAAGATTGACGTTGATCGTGTTGTTCGTCGAAATCGGCGGCCGCAACACGGGCAGGATATTTGTGGCCGACTTATAGTTCAGCGAGAATTATCGAACACCAAAACTTCGACGCGTCTGAAATACGGGTTCGGCGTGCCAAGTACACGCTCTTCACAGCGCATTTGCAGATCGTCCTGCTGGCAATCGAAGAAACAATTACCAATCTCGGGCCATTCGTTGCCGAGATGGATTTGAGTGAGCCGATTTTCCGCCGACCAGGTCGCCATCATTGCTGCCCGCAGGCTATCGCTGTTTTGCGTTAGGCTGCCAACCCTACGCAGGTTGGCAGCCTAACGCGGTGCCGATGATAACCAATGCCACCAGTACTTCCAGTGGTGTGAATCTGGATTCGTGACGACGGCAAGTTGTGCGTGAAGCAAACATCTATCTATTAGACCGAGAAATGATCAATGCTATCGGCACGAATCACGACGCTGGCGTCGCCACTGGTCATAGTTAAGGAAAAAGACTTGTCGATCGGCTCGCGGCCGAAGATTATACGGAATGAGCTGGACACGCTACTTTGCAGCGGCGCCGGCGTCATCGACAATTACATCGGCGTGCGTTTTAAATCGCGCTGGCAGCGTCTCATCTTTGGACAGCGGCTGCCAGCTGTTTTCTTCACACACCAGAAAACGATAGCTGTCAGCCGATTGCGAAGAATGGCTTCTTCGCATGTCAACTTCAACAATAGAGCGATGCATTGTATAGCGCTCTATTCAGCGAGGCCGCGCCAAGTGCGATGCCGGCGATAACCACCAGCAGCTCCAGCAGAATAAAGTCGCTACATGCAACCACTGATATCTGGCGCTGACGCGACTTGCGATGCGCCATGAGCGACATTACAGGTCCCACGAACCAATATCGGCATCAACACCTTCGCCGCCCGGCTGGTAATCGGCGCCGTACGAAAACACATCGACATCACCCTTGATGCCAGGCGACAGGAATTGATATGGATTGCCCCACGGGTCCTTCGGCAGCTTGTCGATATAACCGTCGGTTTTCCAACCGTTGGCGGCCGGGCCGCTCGTCGGCTTGGTGACCAATGCCCGCAGTCCCTGGTCGGTCGTCGGATAGCTCTGATTATCGAATTTATACAATTCGAGCGCCTGCATCAACGTGCCGATATCCTGGCGCGCGACCTGGATCCGCGCGTCGTCAGTATGCCCCATCAGCTTCGGCACAGCCAGTGCCGCAAGAATACCCATGATCAGAACGACCACCATGATTTCAATCAGCGTGAACCCGCGTTGCATGGTAGGTGCAGAGCGATGTCGAATAGAAGGGTACATTGTGTTCAGCATTTCTTTCCTTATCAGAACGCCATGGCCGTAATTGAAAAGACCGATTATACGCCGCAGCCGCAATCCTTTTCAGCTGGCATGAAAAATAGACTTGATTCGCAAGAGTGTATCTAATGGATTTTTGTCATTCTTCTGACATATAGGAATGGCATCAATCAGAATCGGGGTCGCGCTATTGTATGGCATTCCTCGGCCACCGGATCGCGCGTCGCGAGACGACTTCTTGCTGCTGCTATCAGACCGAATCGTCGCGCGAATTGCGCGACCACAGCAATTCCATCACGGCTTGCAATGAATAGCCATCGAGCAGCAGGCCCGCTACCGCATTAGTGATCGACATATCAGCCCCGCGCTTATGCACCAAGGCACGCCTTCCGCCACATTGTAAAGCTCGGTCACGATCGACTCCAGCTTTTTACCTTGCGCCAAACTCGGGCCGACCCGACGATTACGCGACAGGTTTCCGGCGCAAGTCAGTATCAGGTTGCCAACCCCGTGGCCACCAAGCACGACGCCAAACCGTATAATTTCCGTCAGGCCGCGGATAATCAACGCTGCCCGTGCGTTGAGGTCGAGGTCGAGCCCAAGGCCGTCGACGACACCGATGGCGATCGCTAGGATATTTTTACCGCGCCGCCGACCTCGAACCCAACCAGGTCGTCAGTCGAATAAACGCGGATATGCCCGCCATGCGCTGCCGCCATAACTTGCTCGCACACCCCTGCATGGGCGCTGGCGACCGACAATGCGCATGGCAAACCGCGGGCCACTTCCTGTACAAAAGATGGCCCGGAAAGCACGGTAGCCGGGGGGGGGCTGCGAACCCAACACCTACCGCACGATCTGGAGCGGCGACAAGCCGATATGCTATTCGAAGCCCCTGCATAGCCAGACGATGTTTGGATATCAGATAAGGATTCAACTTCCGGGAAAGTTCACGCAATCCAGTCGCCGAAGAGGTTAGAATAAGCAGCGCTTCGCGATTGGCCGCTACAGCGTCAGTTGTCAAATGCCGGATGACTTGTTCAAAATCAGCACTGAGAAGTGATATTTTCATATTGCGCCGAGGCAGCGACCATAGTATCCCGATTAGCCCCTCAAAGGGTTACCCGACGATGCCGCTGCGCTAACGCAATCGCCAGCGCGGCGCTCCAGACTCCGGCGCCAAACCCGGTGATGTTGATGGCAGGAATGGGAAGATCGGATAACACAAGCGGCTACTCGCTTTTTATTTCAGGGTGTGTGCAAGACAACCTCTGACGTCTGGATACATTAGGAAATTTAAGGATAATCTTACAATAGTACAGAAAATACTTAATCGTAACAAACTTCGCTTGCCTTGACATAACCGCTCTGACCGTCGCGATAGCGAACCTTGAACCAGCCGAACGCTACTGGATCAAGCAATTTTAGCAAGACGCCCTTATTGGCGCTGAGAACTACTACCGCGGCATCGTCGGAATTGGCACGGATTTTGGCATTGGCGACGCTGACTTGCATATTGCGATTGGCAACCAAGCCCTTCGGCTGCAGCCACGACAGATCACCACTGGCATCGCGCATCGCGCACCTTGGTCTACTCTCCGTAAGTCAACACCACTTCAACCGGCATGCCACGCGATGGCGACAGCGACGCGACGGCCTTTTTCGACGATGCATCGTACAGAATTACCGGTTCGGTGCCAACCTTCTTAAAATCGAGTGCATGAGCAGCATTGGCAAGAGCAAACAAGCTTCCAAACGACAGCGCGACGAAAACAGCTATGCGTGCGAATCTCATCTGATGATATCCAAATGTGCCTTTCCGGGTCAGACGAAACAACATTGCACTCATTCCCTATTTATATCTTGTCAAATTTTTTGTGTGGCCGAGGTGTGGGGCCTGCTACTGTCAAACGAAGTTTCTCGGAAACCGACAACTTCACAGTTGACAAAATCAAAGACGGCAAAGGACCAGCCGTTGCGCAGGCGCGCGACTTGGCACCGTGCTACTCAATAACGGCTATCGCAGCTGTGCCGGATCCGTTGATTGCGGTCGAACATTCGACCGCAATGCTGTCGCCACTACTCTTTTGCTGCTGTTCGACCAGAGCCTGCAGTCGCTTCTGATAGAACACTTCAAAATTAATTTCGTCCAGGTGGATCGGCGGGAAGCCGGCACGGGTGATCGCATCAGCCAAGTTGGCGCGCAGGTATGGATAAACGATGTTCGGGCAGCTGATGCCGAGCAGAGGATCCAGTTGTTCGGTCGGAATATTGCGCAGTTCGAAAATACCAGCTTGCTTGCCTTCAACCAGGAACGCCACCTTGCTCTTGACTTTGGCGGTCACGGTCACGGTCACAGTCGATTCAAAAATTCCTTCAGCCAGCGCTTCAACACCAACGTCTACAGCAATTTCAATTTGCGGCGCTTCTTGCTCGAGGAAAATGGCAGGCGAATTCGGTTGTTCAAGCGACAAATCTTTCAGATACACGCGTTGAATCTGAAGCACCGGTTGTGCCGATTGCTCTGCTTGTCGGTTTTTTTCAGCCATGACACTCTTTTCAAGTAATTTAAAATAAATTAAATAACACTACAAGCTATTCCTTTTACAGAGGGCGATAATAACCAGCTATTGTCGATAATCAGGCACTTTGCAGCAGGATCTCAAGCTTGCCATCACGATCGAGAGCACGCAAGTCATCGAAGCCGCCAACATGCGTTTCACCGATATATATTTGCGGCACAGTATGGCGCCCAGTATTCTGTATCATCGTATCACGCTGCGAAGGATCGAGGTCGATTCGGATCTTTTTAATATTTTTAACGCCTTTGGCATTCAAAAATTGTTCGGCGCGAATGCAATATGGGCATACGGCGGTACTGTACATTATAACTTTGGCAGTCATGATTCTTCCTTGAAATATCTGGGCCGAAAAGCAATTGGGGCCAGCCCGACTCATTCAAAACATATAAAACGCATAGTGAGCATTGGCACCCACACGCTGCTTTAATGTCGTTTGCGGCGATCGCTGGCGTAACGCGATGGCAAGAAATTTGTCCGCGCCACTCACCGCAGGTTCAGCGACAAAAAGGGGGGGGATATTTAATGGTCGGCAAACCTTGGGTCTGCCAAGCCGCGATCCCGCCATCCAAACTAAAAGCCTGAGAGAAGCCCGCTTTGACCAGTTGTGCAACAGCTTTCGACGACTGATTACCGTTCTGGCACACCACTACCACATTCTTTGCTTTAAACTTATCCAATTCGGCAATGCGCTGCGGCAAATCCTTCAAAGGGATATTCTTGGCTTCGATCAGGTGGCTGACGGTAAAGACGTCGCTGTCGCGCACGTCCACTATCAATGTTTTGCCCTGATTAATAAATTGGGTAGCTTGCAGGATGGTTACCCGACTATTGCACTTTTGCAACAACGGCAGCAACAATGCGCCACCCGACGAAATGGCTACAGTGACCAGAAAAATGTTATCAATCAAGAATTTCACGGGAATCCAGTGGTATTAGTCAATCGCTCCATTATAAAATAGAAATCAAAATGCCATTCAACCCGCATCGGGTACCATGGCAAAACCTTAATGCGCTGGCCATCTAGACCAGGCCCACGACCGGTTTGATCCGAATTTAGATAGCGACAATAGATTTCTTATTTACCTTAACAGACGATAACTATGTATAAAATCGTATTGATGCGCCACGGCGAATCCACTTGGAACCTAGCCAACCGCTTCACCGGCTGGGTCGATGTCGACCTCACTGCAAAAGGCGTTGCGGAAGCAAAGCAAGCCGGTAACTTGCTGAAACAAGCCGGTTTAACATTTGATCTAGCATACACATCGGTGCTCAAGCGCGCCATCCGCACGCTCTGGGCCACTCTCGACGAAATGGATCTAATGTGGCTGCCGATCAAGCATAGCTGGCGACTCAACGAGCGTCATTATGGTGCGCTACAGGGCTTGAACAAGGCAGAAACAGCGGCTAAATACGGTGATGAACAAGTCATGGTGTGGCGCCGTAGCTATGATATCCCGCCGCTGCCGCTGGAACTAAACGATCCGCGCACCTCCTACGACGACCCGCGCTACGCTGACCTGCAACGTGAGGAACTCCCGCTGACCGAATGCCTGAAAGACACGGTGGCGCGTGTACTGCCATTCTGGAATAATGAAATCGCACCAGCGATCCGCAGCGGCAAGCGCATCATCATCTCGGCCCACGGCAACAGCCTACGCGCCATAATCAAGATGCTGGACAGCATCAGCGACAATGATATCGTCGGCCTCGATGTCCCCAACGGCCAGCCGCTGGTGTACGAACTGGGTGCCGATCTGAAGCCGATCAAGAGCTACTACCTGGGCGACCAAGCCGCAATCGAAGGGGCGATGAATGGGGTCGCCAGCCAAGGGGAAGCGAAATAAATATCTCGCTGGAGAAAGTCCTGGGCATGTGCGTTCGAAGTCGTACCACCAACCGACGGCTGGCGATTACGGCGCTGACTCTGGCGGCAGCGCTGGGAGGGGCGCTGTCGCTCCCAGCCGACGCCGCCCCCAAAATAACCGAACGCAACAAGCAGAAGCAGGCGGCGGAAGCGCAGCGCGCCGACTTGCGCAGAAAACTCGACGCCCTCAAGCGGGACATCAGCCACACTGAAGCAGAAAAAGACAATGCCAGCGATGCCTTAGCGGATTCCGAAAGCGCAATTTCCAAGGCCAACGGCTCGTTGCGCGACCTCAGCGCAGAGCAAAACCAGACCCAGTCCACACTCTCCAAACTGGCGAAGAAACATGACGAACTGAGAAAAACTATAGCCGCACAGCAGATGCAACTGGCTAACCTGCTGCGCCAGCAATACGTGACCGGTAACGAAGAGCGCATCAAACTGCTGCTCTCAGGCTACAACCCGAATCGCATCAACCGCGACTTACAATACATGGATTATGTATCGCAAGCCCAAGCGAAATTACTGGAATCGCTGCGCGCCAATCTGGCAGCGGTCGAAGCCACCCAGACCGAAACTCAGAATGCCAAGGATGAGTTGGATCAGATTGCCCAGGAACAACTCGATCAGAGGGCTCTTCTGGAACAAGAAAAAGCTAAGCGTACCAGCCTGCTGGCACAGTTGTCCGGCAAACTAGCTAGTCAACGCAAGAAGATCGGCAATATCCAGCGCGACGACCGGCGCCTGTCAGGTCTGGTCGACCGTCTCGATCAATTGATCGAAACGCAAAAGAAAGCCGAGGTAGCTGCCCGCCAGCAGCAACTTGCGCAGGCACAGGCAGCGCGTGAACGCCAGAAAGCACTGGAACAGCAACGTGCTGCACTGGCGAAGAAGTTGCCGCCAGCGAGCGACGGCCGAGATAAGCCGAAGACACCCAATCTGGATGCGATCGACGACGATCAGCCGCCGCAAGCCGATGCCAAGGATAGCGCCTATGAGCGGCCATTCGAATCGCTGCGCGGTAAGTTACGGCTGCCGGTGCGCGGCAACCTGATACCGCGTTTCGGCCCCAAGCGTGGCGACGGTCGCCCGACCTGGAAAAGCCTGTTCATCCGAACGGAGGAAGGCGCCGAGGTCAAAGCAGTGGCCGCTGGCCAGGTGATCTTTGCCGACTGGCTGCGCGGCTTCGGCAATCTGATGATTATTGATCATGATAATCAGTACATGACCATTTATGGTAATAATCAGGCATTATTGAAGCGACCTGGTGACGCAGTCAAAACCGGCGACGTGATTGCCAATGCAGGCAACAGCGGCGGCAACGAACAATCGGGTTTATACTTCGAAATGAGACATCAGGGCCGTACGTTTGACCTACTTGAATGGGTAAATACTAGGTGAAACATGGGCAGTAAACTCAAGAATATCGGTCTCATCAGCTTGGGCCTGATCGCAGGGATCGGCTCCTCCATCCAATTCGATGCCATTGCGCAGAAGAGCGTCTCGGCGCCGTTGCCGCTGGAAGAACTGCGGCAACTAGCAGATGTGTTTGGGCTAATCAAATCAGATTACGTCGAGCCGGCTGACGGGAAAAAGCTGCTGACCGAAGCCATCTCCGGCATGGTGGCTTCGCTCGATCCGCACTCGGCCTATCTGGACAAGAAGGGCTATAAAGAGTTGCGCGAAAGCACGCAAGGCAAGTTTGTCGGCCTCGGTATCGAGGTCGGTATGGAAGACGGTTACATCAAGGTCGTATCGCCGATCGAAGACTCACCAGCCTACTGGGCTGGCATCAAGGCCGGCGACCTGATCACCCGCCTTGATGGAACGCCTGTAAAGGGCTTGACCCTGGAGCAGGCGGTCAGACACATGCGTGGCGAGCCGAACACCAGAATCATGCTGACCATATCGCGCAAGGATGAAGGCAAGCCGCTGATCATCAGCATCACACGCCAGGAAATCAAAGTACAGAGCGTCAAGGCCAAGGTGGTTGAACCGGGTTATGCGTGGCTGCGGGTAACCCATTTCCAGGAACCAACGGTCGATGACATGGCGAAAAAAATCGCCGCGATCTATGTTCAGGAACCGAATCTGAAGGGCTTGGTGCTCGACCTGCGTAACGATCCTGGTGGTGTGCTGCCGGGCGCGATCGGCGTCTCTGCGGCGTTTCTGCCGAAGAATTTGGTGGTGGTCACCACCAACGGCCAACAGCCCGGCTCGAAGGCGTCGTTCTACGCCAAGCACGAATACTATGCAAATCCAGGCAGCGATCCGTTGGCGAAACTGCCTGAGGCGCTGAAGAAGGTGCCGATGGTGGTACTGGTCAATACCGGCTCCGCCTCCGCCTCGGAAATCGTCGCCGGTGCATTGCAAGATTACAAGCGCGCCACCATCATGGGCACCCAAACCTTCGGCAAGGGTTCGGTGCAATCGGTGATCGCATTGCCGCCGGACCGCACCACCGCAGTCAAACTGACCACTGCGCGCTATTACACGCCGAACGGCCGTTCGATCCAGGCCAAGGGTATCGTGCCGGACCTGATTGTCGACGAATATGTCGACGGCGATGGCCTCAACGGCCTGCGTTTGCGTGAAGCCGACCTGACCAAACATTTAAGCAACGACACCGACAAGGCCCCGGAAGTGACATCGTCGAAGTTCGATGAACTGGAAGAAGCGCAACGGATTGCTGCCGCCGAGAAAAAACGCAAGCCGTTGGAATATGGCAGCAAGGATGACTTTCAGCTGGCGCAGGCGCTTAACCAACTGAAGGGCTTACCGGTAAAAGTCTCGCGGGTGAAGCCAGACAACCGCAGTGATGCCGATCAGGATAACAAGAACAGCAAGATGTCGCCAGACGATGACAAGGCCAGTGGCGCAATTATCAAGAAAGAGCAAAAAAAATAAGATTTTTTCTGCTTAACTAGGGTCGCAGCGCTGCGACCCTTTTCGCCCTGCCACACTGCATTCGCGGATCTTATAGACCGCATCTTATGAACGAACTGCAATTACTCCGATACTCGCACCACATCCTGCTCGATGACATCGACATCAAAGGCCAGGAAAAAATCTTGGCAGCCCGTGCTAGTGATCGGAGCTGGCGGTATCGGCTCGCCGATTGTGCTCTATCTAGCTTCGGCCGGGGTCGGCAGCATCATACTGGGCGACAACGGTACGGTCGATCTAACCAGTCTGCAACGGCAGACCCTGCATACTAGCGAGCGAATCGACCAAGCCAAAGTAGCTTCCGACAAGACTGCGCTGGCGCAAATTAACCCGGATATCCAGGTCATCGCGCTGGCCGAGCGCGCCGCTGCAGCACGCCTGGCCGAACTGATTGGCAATGCCGATGCTCTCGACTGCAGCGACAATCTCGCCACGCAGGCACGCGTTCAATCGCGCCTGCGTGGCATTGAGAGTACCGCTGGTACATGGTGCGGCAATCTAGTTCGACGGCCATATCAGCATGATCGATGCACGCGACGACAGCTCACCCTGCTATGCCTGCCTGTTTCCGCCAGATCGGGAATTTGAAAAAATTACCTACGCTACCATGGTGTGTTCATACCGCTGGTCGGCATCATCGGCAGCATGCAGGGCACCGAAGCGCTCAAACTGTTTCTGTTGCAATAGCCAATGGCTGGTCGAGCAGAAGCACATT
>DCSW01000017.1 GCA_002325825.1 Collimonas sp. UBA1456 | reverse complement strand
GTTGCCGCCAAAATCGTATCGGTAACAGGCAGAAAATTCTACATTCTTACTGACTACTATAAAATCGTCGATGACCTGCAAGCCGGAAAATTACCTGTTGATTTGCATAAGAGACAACTTCATGAGAATAAAGGCGCTTTTTTATCTTGCCGTAAATACTATGTGATTGGATCGCACTGCGCCTTCTGTCTGCATTGGGCGCTAAACACTGGGTGCTGAATTTTCCGGCGAATATTGGTCAGCAAATCTACAGTAGATTTTTTGTTTATTTTTTACTTTATCGACCAACTTTTCGCCTTGCAATAAGTCATAATTTCTATACTTACGCGAAGAACGAATATGGAAACACCACCGGGACTCACTCTAGATTCACCGATACTTTCATCGTAGACAACGCCGTCTGCACATTCGGATAATACAGGCGTACCCCCAGCTCCGACTTGATCCGAAAATTTTTCAAACGTCGTGATTCCGACATGAAGGACAACAGCATCGGCGACACCTGCTGCGCCAGTTCGGCACGTGAAAGTCGGGGCGGCGATGGCAATCCGAAAACCTGCGCCACCAGATCCAAATAGTTGGCCATCTTCAACTGCGAGTCATCGCAGGCGTGGTAGATGCGCAACGGCGCGGCCCTGAAGATCGCGGCGACAATGATCTGCGCCAGGTCATCGGCATGAATGTGGTTTGTGTAGACATCGTCAGCCGCGATCAGGGCTGGTATTCCTTTATGCAAGCGCTCCACAGGCAAGCGATCGGCAGCGTAAATACCGGGTACCCGCAGAATCGACAGGTTGCCAGTACGGCGCCGGGCCCAGCCCCGTAATACCTGCTCAGCATCAACGCGGCGCTTGGCGCGTGCATTGTGCGGGCGCGGTAGCCGCGTTTCGTCTATCAGTGCACCGTCGCAGTCGCCATAGACACCGGTGGTGCTGATGTAAACAAGCGTGGCCCGCTCAGGTAGAATAGCTGCCAGGTTTCGAGTGCGCCGGTCTGTTTCATCCGCAAACTGCGGCGGCGCAAGATGAACAACGATTTTTGCCAGACCAGCCAATCGCACCAATGTTGAAGGTTGAGCAAGATCAGCCAGCAGCGGTATCGCCCCGGCTGCGCGCAGTTCAGTGCAGCGCGATGGCTGACTAGTTACCGCAAATATCCGGAAGTGGCGCCTCAGTAAAGGCAGCAGGCGTAGTCCCACATCGCCACATCCAAGAATCAACAGGCGCGGCTTGCCAAAGTTGGCAGGCTTGGCATCATGGTTTTGTTTAGTATTTTTCATTACAGGATTGTATGAGTTTCCAGATAACTGTCCAGCCGAGCGGCCGTCAATTTAGTTGCGACGAAGGAGAAACCATCTTCAACGCCGCGATACGCGCCGGCGTCAGCTTACCTTACGGCTGCAAGAGCGGTACTTGCAGTTCATGTAAAGGTAAACTCGTCGATGGCAGCATTACCCACGGCGCTCATCAGGAAAAAGCTTTGCCAGTGAGGGAAAAGGAACTTGGTTTCGCCCTATTCTGCTGTGCCACGCCGCACTCCGACGTTACCATCGAAGCGCGGGAAGTCACCGGCTTCGGCGAATTCCCGGTGCGCAAGATGCCGACTCGTGTCGCCAAGATCAGTAAGGTCGCCGACGACGTCATCGTGTTGTCGCTACAGTTGCCGGCCAACGAACGCCTGCAATATCTGGCCGGCCAGTATGTGGAATTCATGCTGCGCGACGGCAAACGCCGCAGCTACAGCATGGCCAATGCCCCATACAAGGACGATTATTTGACCATGCATATCCGCCACATGCCCGGCGGCCTGTTCACCGACCAGGTGTTCGGCAGCATGAAGGAGCGCGACATCCTGCGCCTGGAGGGGCCATTCGGGACTTTTTTCCTGCGTGAAGACTCGATCAAACCGATGGTGCTGCTGGCATCCGGCACCGGCTTTGCGCCGATTAAGGCGCTGATCGAACAAGTGGCGCACAATAAATCGCAGCGGCCGATGACCTTGTACTGGGGCGGCCGCCGACCGCAAGACCTATACATGAGGGCTTTGTGCGAGGATTGGGTCGCGACGCTGCCGAACTTCAAGTTCGTGCCGGTGATTTCAAATGCCCATGCCGACGACAATTGGCAAGGGCGCACCGGCTTCGTGCATCAGGCAGTAATCAGCGACCTGCCAGACTTGTCGTCTCACCAAGTCTATGCCTGTGGCGCGCCGATCGTGGTGGAGTCGGCACAGCGCGATTTCGTCGCTTTGTGCAAACTGCCGTCGGAAGAATTTTATGCCGATTCGTTTACATCGGAGGCCGATCTGGCGCAATAAGTTGCGCCAATCGCGGTGAGGACGAACGCATGACAACAACGATGCAAATATTTTTTGACTCACCATACAAAAGATCCTAATATTTGCGTTATGAAGCAGATCAAGACATTGTTGCGACGCCATGGCATATTTCAATGGTAAGACGTACGCGTGACCGTTGTTTGAGCAAAAAACCACAGGCATCGCCTGTGGTTTTTTGCTTTTTTTGAATAGCGACATGGAGCAAAGCGTGAAATTCAACGAATACCCGGTCAACAACCTGATGTACATCACCAACCGCCCGCCGCTGGTATTTACTGAAGGCGACGGCATGTGGATGACCGATCACACTGGCAAGCGTTACCTGGATTATTTACAGGGATGGGCGGTCAATGCGCTGGGCCACTCGCCCCAATGCATCCAAGATGCATTGGTTGCACAATCGAAAAAAATTCTCAATCCATCGCCGGCTTTCTACAACGCGCCATCGATCGAACTGGCCAACCTGCTGACTGCAAACTCCTGCTTCGACCGTGTGTTCTTTACCAACAGTGGCGCCGAAGCCAACGAGGGCGCGATCAAGTTGGCGCGCAAATGGGGCAAGAAGAATCCAAACCAAGCCGGCCAACATCGCTTTGAAATTATCACCTTTAACCACAGCTTCCACGGCCGTACATTGGCTACCATGTCGGCCAGCGGCAAACCAGGTTGGGACAGCATTTTTGCACCGCAAGTACCAGGTTTCCCGAAAGCCGAACTGAACGACCTGGCCAGCGTCGAAAACCTGATCACCAACAAGACCGTAGCGATCATGCTGGAACCGATCCAGGGCGAAAGCGGCGTGATTGCTGCTACCCGCGAATTTATGCAAGCGCTACGTGAGTTGACCAAGAAATACGGCATCCTGTTGATTGTCGACGAAGTGCAATCTGGTATGGGCCGCACCAGTGAATTGTTCGCTTATCAACTGTCGGGTATCCAACCGGACATCATGACCCTCGGCAAAGGCATCGGCGGTGGCGTTCCACTAGCGGCCTTACTGTCGCATGAAGAGATCGCCTGCTTCGAGCCTGGCGACCAGGGTGGCACCTACAACGGCAATCCGCTGATGACTGCGGTCGGCGCGGCTGTCATAAAGACCTTGCTGGAACCGGGCTTCTTGCAATCTGTCAAGGATAAGGGGGCTTACCTGAGCAGCAAATTGTTGAAACTAACCGCCAAACACGGGCTCGAGGGTGAGCGCGGTGAAGGCCTATTACGCGCATTAAAACTAGGCAAGGATATCGGACCACAAATCGTCGATATGGCACGTGACCTGAATCCGGTCGGCTTGCTTCTGAATTCCCCACGTCCCAATCTACTGCGTTTCATGCCGTCGCTTAATGTAACGACAGCTGAAATCGATCAGATGATTACGATGCTGTCGAATGTGCTGACTCAGCTGGAAAAATAAGCTGCACCAACGCAGCTAAGGATGGCCGATAACCATGAAAAATTTGCTGGTTCTCTGTTGCATGTTGTTGCTGGCCGCCCGTGGCGGCGTCAGCTCGGTTCGTTCTGGCTTGGTTGACAATACGCCAATCGCCAATCAGCGACACCGGCAATAATATCGTTATCTATTCGCTGGATATGATCGATACCAATTACCACTTTGGCAGCAGGAACCCGGAAGCCGGATTGGACTGCAGCGGCATGGTCAGTTATGTCTATCGGCAGGCGGCCGGCCTCAGAGTTAGCGACAGTGTCGCCGATATCGCACACTAGGATCGGCCGATCAGCAAAGCCTAGTTATGGGCCAGTGATCTGGTGTTTTTTAACACTTATTCATCGGCCGTTTTCCAATGTCGGCATCTACATTGGCGACGGCCGTTTCATAAACGTGCTGTCGACCAACGGCAAGGTGCTCATTAATCGCCACCAAAGCTCATTATGCTTGGCAATTGC
>DCSW01000018.1 GCA_002325825.1 Collimonas sp. UBA1456 | reverse complement strand
GTTGTTTGAGAACCTTCCGAAGAGCAATACTAATCATGATTTGGCGGCTATTTTACGTGGTCTGTATTGTCGCAGATTCTTATCGCAACACAATCTTTTCGTGCGCACGCATGCACTATTTCAGAATAGTACGGATGACGCGTTGCAGCAAATCTGTTAGCGGTAAATCTTGTTTCAATTTGTTGCTGAAAAATATTGTGGCAAGTAGCTTTGGTGCTGCTTTTGCCGAAATGCGCGTGGCTGCTGTTTTTTATCCCTTGAAAAGTAGGGCCATAGCCTCATGTGTTTATATATACCCCATTAAGTTAATGATTGTTGGAGATTTCTGAATGGAAGACATGGAAAATCAGAGCGGACAAGAGCAAACCGAAAAAAATGCTGTTGCCGAGGATACATCGATAGTCGCCGAATCGGCGCTGGAAATCCAGTTGTCAGAGGCGCAAGTCAAGATCGCCGAAATGCAGGACGCTTTTTTGCGTGCCAAGGCTGAGGCGGAAAACATCCGTCGTCGCGCTCAGGAAGATATTGCTCGTACGCACAAATTTGCGATTGAGAGTTTTGCTGAGGTGCTAGTGCCGGTTAAGGACAACCTTGAAATGGCGTTGAAAATCGAAACGCCGTCGGTTGAGTCGTTGAAGGAAGGCGTTGAAATGACGCTCAAGCAACTCTCTGCGGCCTTCGAAAGAAATCGTTTGCTGGAAATTTCGCCGGAGGTCGGCGAGAAACTCGATCCGATGAAACACCAGGCAATCTCCACCGTTCCTGCCGAACAAGAAGTTAATACCGTGGTGACAGTGCTTCAGAAGGGGTATACGATTGCCGACCGTTTGCTGCGCCCGGCACTGGTCGTCGTAGCCAAAAAGGAATAGAAAATAGCTTGGCAAGCGCTTGAAAGCGCTGTTTTTCTCCTTATATTTAGACCATCAAAACATTAATCAGATTTCAATAAAGGATATATATCATGGGTAAAATTATCGGAATCGACTTGGGTACCACCAACTCTTGTGTATCGGTTATCGAAGGCGGTCAACCTAAAGTGATAGAAAACTCGGAAGGCGCGCGTACCACACCATCCGTCATCGCTTATCAGGAAGACGGCGAAATCTTGGTCGGTGCGCCTGCCAAGCGCCAAGCAGTGACTAATCCAAAGAACACGCTGTACGCAACCAAGCGTCTGATCGGTCGCAAGTTCGACGAAAAAGAAGTACAGAAAGACATCGCTCTGATGCCTTACCAGATCCTCAAAGCCGACAATGGCGACGCATGGGTCGGTGTGCGCGATCAAAAACTGGCGCCGCCACAAATCTCCGCAGAAGTGCTGCGCAAGATGAAGAAAACCGCCGAAGACTACCTTGGCGAAGAAGTCACCGAAGCCGTGATTACGGTGCCGGCTTACTTCAACGACGCACAGCGCCAAGCAACTAAAGATGCAGGCCGTATCGCCGGTCTGGACGTCAAGCGCATCATTAACGAACCGACTGCAGCTGCGCTGGCTTTCGGTCTGGACAAGGCGGAAAAGGGTGATCGCAAGATTGCCGTTTACGACTTGGGCGGCGGTACGTTCGACGTCTCAATTATTGAAATTGCCGATGTCGATGGCGAAAAACAATTTGAAGTGCTGTCCACCAACGGCGATACCTTCCTAGGCGGTGAAGACTTCGATCAACACATCATTGACTACATCCTAGACGAGTTCAAGAAGATCAACGGTACCGATCTGGGTAAGGACGCGATTGCTCTGCAACGTATCAAGGGATCGGCAGAGCGCGCCAAGATCGAACTATCATCGTCGCAGCAAACTGAAATCAACGAGCCGTACATCGCGATGGCCAACGGCGCACCGGTTCACCTAAACCTGAAAATTACCCGCGCCAAGTTGGAGTCGCTGGTGGAAGGGCTGATCGCCAAGACCATCGAGCCTTGCCGCATCGCGATCAAGGACGCCGGCGTCAAGGTTTCAGATATCGACGACATCATTCTGGTCGGTGGTATGACCCGTATGCCTAAAGTGCAAGAGAAGGTCAAAGAGTTCTTCGGCAAGGATCCGCGCAAGGACGTGAATCCGGATGAAGCGGTTGCCGTCGGAGCCGCAATCCAGGGTTCGGTGTTGTCTGGCG
Source organism: Collimonas sp. UBA1456 (assembly GCA_002325825.1). GTDB lineage: Bacteria > Pseudomonadota > Gammaproteobacteria > Burkholderiales > Burkholderiaceae_D > Collimonas. The sequence goes on along the minus strand of DCSW01000018.1, from coordinate 12,133 downwards.
ACCGCAAGGACTTGCTGTTGCTGGATGTGACCCCGCTGTCGCTGGGTATCGAAACTATGGGCGGCGTGATGACCAAGATGATTCAAAAGAACACCACCATCCCGACCAAATTTAGCCAGGTGTTCTCGACTGCTGACGACAACCAGTCGGCTGTAACCATCAAAGTTTTCCAAGGTGAGCGCGAAATGGCTGCAGGCAACAAAGGCCTGGGTGAATTCAATCTGGAGGGCATCCCGCCAGCAGCACGCGGCACACCGCAGATCGAAGTGACCTTCGACATCGACGCCAACGGCATCCTGCACGTTGGTGCCAAAGACAAGGCGACTGGCAAGGAAAACAAGATCACCATCAAGGCCAACTCCGGCTTAACCGAAGAAGAAATCCAAAAGATGGTGCGCGATGCCGAGGCAAATGCTGATGAAGACAAGCGCCTGAAGGAGATTGCCGAAGTCCACAACCAAGGTGATGCATTGGTCCATTCGACCAAAAAATCCCTGGCGGAATACGGCGACAAGCTGGAAGTCGGTGAGAAGACTAGCATCGAAGCTGCTATCAAGGAGCTGGAAGAAGCATTGAAAGGCAGCGACAAGGCCGCCATCGATAACAGGATAGCTACTTTGACTACCGCAGCGCAGAAGTTGGGCGAAAAGATGTATGCCGACATGCAAGCGCAGCAAGTTGCTGCCGCAGGCGCCGGCGCCGGCGCCGAAACTAAGTCGAAGGAAGACGATGTAGTCGATGCCGATTTCAAGGAAGTGAAAGACAAGTAAGCTCTTCGTCAGTGATGGCTGGCCACTCTGCTGTTATGATCGGAGTAGCAACGCGCCGGACAGATGCCATCATTTGCGATGTCCTGTTCGGCGTTTTCGTTTAAGTAATAGGACCCGAATTACTGTCGCTGCGTCGTTCCCACGTACGCGGGAATTCATTTTAGTCAGTAGCTTGGATTCCCTACCTTGGTGCCCGCGTGTGCGGAGATGACGGGGTCTTAGAGGTTACCCAAAGGATATACAAAGATGGCGAAGCGTGATTTTTACGAAATATTGGGTGTTGCGAAAAGCGCTTCTGATGAAGAGATCAAGAAGGCGTACCGCAAGCTTGCAATGAAGCATCATCCGGACCGCAATCCGGATAGCAAAGGTGCGGAAGAGAAGTTCAAAGAGGCGAAAGAAGCCTACGAGATGCTGTCTGACCCGCAAACACGGGATGCCTATGACCGTTACGGTCACGCGGGCATCGATCCCAACATAGGCGGCGGCGGCGCGAGTGGATTCGCCGATTCCTTTGGCGACATTTTCGGCGATATTTTCGGTGGCGGTGGTGGTCGCGGTGGCCGGGGCGGCGGACCGCAGGTGTATCGCGGCGCTGATTTGCGCTACAACCTGGAAGTCACGCTGGAGCATGCGGCACGCGGTTTCGATACGACAATCCGCGTGCCAAGCTGGGACGCGTGCGAACCGTGCCATGGTTCAGGCGCCAAGCCGGGTACCGAACCGGTCACTTGCTCCACCTGCGGTGGTCATGGCCAGGTACGCATGCAGCAAGGTTTCTTCAGCATTCAGCAGGCCTGTCCGAAGTGCCACGGTAGAGGTAAGATCATTCCTGAGTCATGTCCGTCTTGCACCGGTGCCGGCCGCATCAAGCGTAACAAGACCCTGGAAGTGAAGATTCCAGCCGGTATCGACGACGGTATGCGGATTCGTTCTTCCGGCAACGGCGAGCCCGGCATGAATGGCGGCCCAGCCGGTGACCTGTATGTGGAAATCCATATCAAGCCGCACGCAGTGTTCCAACGCGAAGGCGACGACCTGCATTGCGAAATGCCGATCTCGTTTGCCAAGGCAGCTTTGGGCGGTGAAATCGAAGTGCCGACGCTGAACGGCAAGGTGTCATTTACGATCCCCGATGGCACCCAGTCCGGCAAGACTTTCCGTCTGCGCAGTAAGGGCATCAAGGGCGTCCGCTCCGGCCATGCCGGCGATCTGTTCTGCCACGTCGTGGTGGAAACTCCGGTCAAGCTTAGTGACCGTCAGAAGGAGTTGCTGCAGGAGTTCGAGCAACTGACCAGTGAAGGTGGTGCCAAGCATAGCCCGCAATCCAAATCCTGGAAAGACAAGGTGAGAGAGTTCTTCGAATAAATCACTTCGATTGCCGATTTTTTGCCCGTAGCACCCCCTGCCATTTAGGTCTGGGATGGGTGATTTTTTCTTTTAGAGATCGCATGCGCAGCGCGCAGTTTGTGTAGCAGAAGTAATTAATTATTTACCAATAACCTTTTTAGTACATAATTTCGCGCACCTCTTTATCCTGTAGATGGTAATAATAATGCGATCGTTCTTTTATGTTGATGATCGATATAAACAAACTCGATCTACAAATCATAGGAGGAGACACGACGATAGCGGCCCGTGTTAGGCGTGCAGGAATTTGCGCTCGTATATTATTATGTGCTGATCTTTTCACGAAAGGTATTTGCGTTGAATGTGGCGAGGATCAAAATCGACGAAACGGCGAAGGTCGGGATCAGGATTTGAAACTGAACGGTGCCGGAATTCGTTATAAAGTGATTTTCGGAGTCTATGCGGCGGCACTTTACCTTGTCGATAAAAATACTGTGCCGGATGTGTTGGCGGCTCCCAGCGTGCGGCGAATCGAGCTGGTCATGCTGCGCGATGTCAGCAGCAGAGATTTTAGTCGTACCTTCATGGCTGGCGTCCAGAATAATGTGGACCGGATGGAAAAATAAAAGATCATCAACCAACTGCTGAAGTTTGGCAAATTTTTTGCGTCGATTCCGGAATTAAAAAAGCGATGCGCTGACTACCGACTGGATGCCCAACTTCGGTAGTCAGATCCATTTTAACGGTAAGCCAGTGTCTGAAAATTTTTCAGACCAAGTTTTCTATAATGGTGTTGCTGAAAATCTGGCCTGGCGAGAAGCCGACGGATAGCAAACTCAAACTCGAGTTGTTGAGACGGGCAGAGTAGTAAGGCTGCAGGTAATATTGGCGCTAGCCGGGCAAGGTTCATAAAAGCCGATGGGATGTGCCAAATTCCTATAAAATAAGGGCTCGAGTGTCGCACATGCATTGTAACAACGATATGTAAATAAAATCTGATTGAATAGAAAACGATGACTGCAGAAAACAAGCAAACCTTGACCAAAGAAAACCTTTTTCAGAAAAATCGTGAGTGGGCGGCGGTAATTACCGGTCGCGACCCAGATTTTTTTAAAAAGCTGGCGGCGCAACAGATTCCTGAATATTTCTGGATCGGTTGTTCCGATAGCAGAGTTCCGGCGAATGAGTTGTTGGGCCTGCTTCCTGGTCAGTTATTCGTTCACCGCAACGTTGCTAACGTGGTAGCGCATAGTGATTTGAATTGCCTGTCGGTGCTGCAGTTCGCTGTCGATGTGCTTAAGGTCAAACACGTTTTCGTGGTTGGTCACTACGGTTGTTCTGGCGTCCATGCCGCGCTCACTAAGCGTCGTGTCGGCTTGGCAGACAATTGGCTGCGCCATGTCGAAGATGTGCACCAGAAGCATGAGTACTATCTGAGCGAAGCGCTGCCGGAAAATATTCGTCACGATCGCCTGTGTGAACTCAACGCCATGGAGCAGGTTGCCAATGTCTGCCGCACGACAATTGTCCGGGACGCTTGGGAGCGCGGGCAGCAGTTGACAGTCCATAGCTGGGTCTACGGACTGCAGGATGGTTTGTTGCACGATCTGGATGTGACGGTAAGTTGCATGGTCGATCTGGATAAAGGCATGCGGGCCAGCCTGAAGCGCTATGAAGATTAAACCCGGATGGTGCTATGATGATTGTGTATTGAAGCGATCATCGAATCAAAAAACGACCAGTAATCTGGTCGTTTTTTTCGTCGTTTCGACTGCGTCGCTTACCTTGGATGGGCTAGCTGGTAGGGTTGCAATGATGCGCACCCTAGGCGCCAGACTCGCCACTTCCTGGCTCGGCGTCTCCATCATTTCCGCGAGGGCGACGCAGTTGAGTGATCGGATCAGATGACCATGGTTTGCGCCTCGCCTTCGGCGCGATCGCGGATTTCACCGATACGGTTGACGGTTTCACCGGCTGCTTGTAATTTGGCTATAGCGGCGTAGGCGTTTTCCTTGGCGACGATCACGGTCATGCCGATGCCACAGTTGAAGACGCGATGCATTTCTGCGTCAGCAACCTGGCCATGTTTCTGCAACCACTTGAACAGTGGCGGCATGACCCAGCTATCGGCATGCAATACCGCCGTTAGATTGTCTTGCAGCACGCGCGGGATGTTTTCCACCATGCCACCGCCGGTGATGTGCACCATGCCTTTGACTTCAATCGATTTCATCAACGCCAGCAATGGCTTGACGTAGATGCGGGTTGGTTCCATCAACACGTCGGCCAGTTTGCGGCCGTGAAAGTCGGCGTCCAGGTCCTGCTGGGTGACGTCGATGATCTTGCGCACCAGCGAGTAGCCGTTGGAGTGCGCACCTGACGATGCTAGGCCCAGCACAACGTCGCCGGGGATGATCTTGGTACCGTCGATCAGTTTGGATCTTTCCACCGCACCGACAGCAAAGCCGGCCAGGTCGTATTCACCGTCTGGATACATGCTTGGCATCTCAGCAGTTTCGCCGCCGATTAGTGCGCAGCCGGCCAGTTCGCAACCCTTGGCGATTCCTTTGATGACATCTATCGCACTCGGCACGTCAAGTTTGCCGCAGGCGAAGTAATCGAGGAAGAACAGCGGTTCGGCGCCTTGCACCAGAATGTCGTTGACGCTCATGGCGACCAGATCGATGCCGACCGTGTCATGGCGCTTCAGGTGGAACGCCAGCTTGAGCTTGGTGCCGACGCCATCGGTACCGGACACCAATATCGGTTCCTTGAATTTCTTGCTGATTTCGAACAAGGCCCCGAAACCGCCGATGCCGCCCATCACGCCTTCACGCATGGTGCGCTTAGCGAAGGGCTTGATTGCTTCGACCAGAGCATCGCCGGCATCGATATCAACACCGGCATCACGATAAGAGAGGGGCACGTTGGAAATGTTTGAAGTGAAAGTCATGATGTGATTGGCGGCAGAGGCGGTAAAATAGAGAAATTTGGCCACGCATTTCCCCATACATTGCTGTATGTGGGGTGAAATAATCTGCCAGCTACAGGCTGCTAATAGCAAAATCAGCTGAAAATACTACTTTCCCATCAGATTTTACTTTTTTAGCTTGTTATTCCCCTGGTGTCGGCCAGATTATTGCGCGGTAGAAGGGGGGTATTTTATCAAACTGATTCATCAAACTCTCGATTCCATGCCATTTTCTTTTACCGACGAACAAAAACAAACAGCTTTGTGGCTGGGACTTGGGCTGTTGCTGATATCCCTGACGGTGGCCGTTGGAGCAAATTTCGATTTCTTTCATCGATTCCGCGATCCTCGTTTACGCGCGTAATCAGGGTGTCGCGCAGGCGCATCGGGAAATCTTTCTTTCCACGCGTGCTGGCGCTGCTGTGTTCCGCGATCGTGTCGGTAGTGGTCAAGTATGTGCACGCACATTACCTGAACAGCAATTTTTATAAAAATTATTCGTTATTAATTAAATAAATTAAAAGGGGCTCGAAAAGCCGTAGCAAGCGGTGCAGAATTGAGGAGTGCAGATTGCATCCCAACCTTGTGCCGCATAGCAGGGTTATCAGGCCCTATCTTAGGTAAAGATAGTATGAGGCAGCTCACGCTGGACATTACTGCGGAAAAACCGCAGACTCTTGACACTTTTGTGGTTGGACAGAATCAAGAAGCTTTACAGTTCTTGCAGCGTCTAATCGCACCATCGACGACATCCATCACCGCGCCTGGCGATCGCTTCGTTTACCTGTGGGGCGAGGCCGGTTCCGGTAAAAGCCATGTGCTGCACGCGCTGGCCAGCAGCGCCGGGGCCCGTTTGATCCGCGGCAACCAATATAACGGTGATGTATTCAATTTTTCGCTGAAGGTATCTGGCTATCTGATCGACGATTGCGATAAGTTGTCGGCCACCGACCAGATCGAAGCCTTCAGCCTATTCAACCAGATCCGCGAGCATGGCGGCTGGCTGGTCACCAGCGGCGAACTGCCGCCGTCAGAGCTGAGCGTGCGCGAAGATTTACGCACCCGACTCTGCTGGGGCCTGATCTACCAACTGCAGGGTTTGAGCGATGAAGAGAAAATTGCCGCGCTGACGCATGCGGCGCAAGTACGCGGCCTGCACCTGTCGGGCGGCGTGTTACCCTACCTGATTACGCATTTTCGGCGTGATATGCGGTCTTTGTCAGCCATGTTGGATGAACTGGACCGCTATTCGCTGGAGACTCAGCGTCCTATTACGTTGCCTTTGCTGCGCAGCTTGTTGCAACTCGAATCCGAAGATAATAAATCACTATGAACCTGGCTTTATTCGACCTTGACCATACTCTGTTGCCTGTTGATTCCGACTATGAATGGGGGCAATTCCTGATCCGCATCGGCGCCGTCAATCCCGATGCCTTTGAAAAAAGCAATGCAGCATGGTTTGCCGAATACCGGGCCGGCACGCTCGATCCGGTCAAGTACCTGGAATTCGTTCTCGGCACGCTGGCCAAATTCCCGCGCAAGCAGCTCGACGCCTGGCATGAACAATTCATGGCGCAAGTGATTCTGCCGCAGATTACCCCGGCGACGCGCGAGCTATTGCAAAAATATCAGGATGTCGGCGATCTGGTGGCGATCGTGACGGCAAGCAACAGTTTTGTGACAGAGCCTATCGCCAAGGCGCTAGGCGTCGATTTCCTGATCGCCTCCGATCCGGAAACCACCGAAGATGGTGAGATTACCGGCAAGCCACTGGATACGCCAACCTACGGCCACGGCAAAGTGATTCATACTAATGCCTGGCTGGCCACTATGGATATGACATTGGCGAGTTTTCCGCGTAGTTATTTCTATAGCGATTCACACAACGACCTGCCATTGATGTTACTGGTCACAGATCCGATTGCCACTAATCCGAACGCTCAGTTGACCGCGCATGCCACCGCGCACGGCTGGCCAATCCTGAATTTATTCGACACGCAATGATCACGAAGCTGATTTGCTCCATCCTCGGGAAAAAGAAAAAAGATCCCACCCAGCCGCTGATACTCGGCCCGAAGCAGCATGGCATCAATCCGCAACTGGTGTCGCCGAATGCGGTCTTGGTTACCAAGACGTTGCAGGATAATGGCTATAAAGCGTTTATCGTCGGCGGCGCAGTGCGCGATTTGCTGCTGGGCGTGAAGCCTAAGGATTTCGACATCGCCACTAACGCCACGCCAGAGCAGGTTAAGCGTTTGTTCCGGCGCGCCCTCATTATCGGCAAGCGCTTTCAGATCGTGCACGTGATGTTTGGCCAAGATCTGCTCGAAATCACCACTTTCCGCGGTGCTTCATCGGACGGTTCGCCCAAGGATGAGCATGGCCGCGTGTTGCGCGACAACACCTTCGGTGAGCAGCACGAGGATGCGGTGCGACGCGACTTCACGATCAATGCAATGTATTACGATCCGGCTAGGGAAATTGTGCTGGATTACCATGGCGGTATCGATGATACCCGGGCCAAGACCTTGCGCATCATCGGCGACCCGGAAGCGCGCTATCGGGAAGACCCAGTGCGCATGCTGCGTATCGTGCGGTTTGCAGCCAAGCTGGGATTCACCATCGATCCGGCGACACGGGCGCCGATCCCGGTGATGGCGGCGCTGATTGACAATGTTCCGGCAGCGCGCGTTTTCGATGAAATGCTCAAGCTATTGATGAGCGGCCATGCGCTGGCTTGCCTTCAGCAGTTACGTCAGGAAGGTCTGCACCACGGCTTGTTGCCGTTGCTGGATGTGGTGCTGGAACAACCGCTCGGCGAAAAATTCGTGACGCTGGCGCTGGCTAATACCGATGTCCGCGTACAGCAGGACAAGCCGGTGTCGCCAGGTTTCTTGTTCGCAGCGCTGTTGTGGCATCAGGTGCTGGAAAAATGGAGTGCCTACAAGACGACCGGCGAACGGCCGATTCCGGCATTGCATCTTGCTGCCGACGATGTGGTGGATGCACAAACCGACAAGCTAGCGTTGCAACGCAAGATAGCCTCCGACATGCGCGATATCTGGGCCATGCAACCGCGCTTTGAGCGCCGTGTCGGCAAGGCGCCATACAAATTGCTAGAGCATCTGCGTGTGCGCGCCGGTTACGATTTTTTGTTGCTGCGTTGCGCTTCAGGTGAGATCGATAGCGCAATCGGCGAATGGTGGACCGCCTTCATGGAAGGCGATGGCGAGCAGCGCGAAAAGCTGCTGGCGCAAAAGACGAAGCTGGCGGCGGAATTAGCTCCGGTCAAGAAGCGGCCGCGTCGCCGCGGTGCTGCCAAGACGGCCAATCCGGACGGCAGCGGCAATAACCAGCATGGTGGTCAATGACACCAGGTTCCAGCACTGGTTGTGGTCCGATGACGGCGTATATCGGCATCGGCGCCAATCTCGGCGATGCCCGCGATCAGGTGCAGCACGCCATCCTGCAGCTTGGTCAGTTGCCAGACACCAGCTTCAGCGCGCAATCAAGCCTGTTCCGCACAGCGCCGCTGGATGCCGGCGGCGACAATTACATCAATGCAGCGGCCTGCCTCATCACTCGTCTTAGCGCACATGCGTTGCTGAAGCAATTGCAGCGGATCGAACAGGATTTTGGCCGCGAGCGTCCATATCCGAATGCCCCGCGCACGCTCGATTTGGATCTGTTATTATACGGCCAATCGACCATCGCGGATGACGAATTGATCGTTCCGCATCCGCGCATAATGGAACGGGCTTTTGTTCTGATCCCGTTGTTGCAGATCGATCCCTTTATCGTCATTCCAAACCATGGTCCGGCACATCAGTTCGCGCCGCAAGTGGCGGACCAGATCATCAGCAAAGCATAAAATTCCATTAATGACGGATGTCTGCCGCGAACGCCTGCATCTGGCACACTGTGCATACCTCGGCGCATCCGACCACCATTCTAGAACATGAATCTAACCAGCTACAAATATATCGTTGTCGAAGGTCCGATCGGGGTCGGTAAGACCACGCTGGGCAACAAGATCGCCATGCAGCTCGGTGGCAAGGTTTTGCTGGAACAGTCGCAGGCGAACCCATTTCTTGAACGTTTTTACCGCGATGCTCCGCGTTATGCGCTATCGACGCAAATGTTTTTTTTGTTCCAGCGCATCAACCAGTTGCGTGACGCTGCGCGGGAAGATATGTTCGACAACCCCGGTAACCTGATCGCTGATTTCCTGTTAGCCAAGGACCCGATTTTCGCGCGTCTGACGCTGGCCGATGAAGAGTTCAAGCTGTACCAGCAAATGTACGATCACCTGCGGCCGCAGGTGGCGACGCCGGACTTGGTAATTTATTTGCAGGCCGAGCCGGAGACACTGATCGGCCGTATCAAGAAGCGCGGCATCGAGATTGAAGCAAGCATTTCGCCCGAGTACTTGGGGCAGCTGTGTGAAAGCTATAGTAGCTTTTTTTATCATTACGACGATGCGCCTTTACTGATTGTCAATAACGAACATCTCGATTTAGCCGGTAACGATGCTGACTTCAACTTGCTCTTGGCACGCATAGACGGCATGCGCGGCAAGCGTGAATTTTTCAATCGTGGAGAGTGACAATGACAAGCTATTTACAGGCCGCCGAGCCGGCCGCAGAAGGCAGCGCGCCGGTGTCGCGCAGCAAGCCGATAACTATTCCGGCATTGCAGGCACTGCGCGATAAAGGAGAAAAAATTACTATGCTGACTTGCTATGACGCCAGTTTTGCAACGTTGCTTGATCGTTGTGGCGTCGAGATGCTACTGATTGGCGATTCGCTTGGCATGGTGTGCCAGGGGCACGGCTCGACATTGCCGGTGTCGGTGCAGGATATCGTGTATCATACTTCCAGCGTGGCGCGCGGCAATCGCACGGCACTGGTGCTGGCTGATTTGCCGTTCGGCGCTTATGCGACGCCGGAAACTGCGTTTATTAACGCGGTGCCGGTGATTCAGGCCGGCGCGTTAATGGTCAAGATCGAGGGCGGCGCATGGCTGGCCCCGACTGTGCGTTTCCTGACAGAACGGGCGATCCCGGTGTGTTGCCATCTTGGACTGACCCCGCAATCGGTGCATCAGATAGGCGGTTACAAGGTGCAGGGCAAGTCGCATTCCGCAGCCAAACAATTGAAGGCCGATGCGTTGGCGCTGCAGGAGGCTGGCGCCAGATTGCTGGTGCTTGAAGCGATTCCGGCAGCGCTGGGCAAGGAAGTCAGCGAGCTATTATCGATCCCGACCATCGGCATCGGCGCCGGCCCTGATTGTTCCGGTCAGGTGCTGGTGATGCACGATCTGTTGGGGGTTTTCCCAGGCCATAAGGCGCGCTTCGTGAGAGACTTCATGCAAGACCAGAATAGCATCGACGCCGCCATAGCGGCGTATGTGCGTGCGGTCAAGGAGCAATCATTTCCGGCTCCCGAGCATTGTTTCTGAGCCAATCCGGCGGCAGTGCCAGTGTTTATCATCATTCCTGCGAATGCGGGAATGATGTGACCGTTACGAGGATACTGCGCGCGACCAGCCACCACTATTGCAACAAAATTTAGTGAGGCGCGGTGATGAATGGTCATTAACCCAGTCCTCAAGCTTCCCCCCCCCCAGAACATGATTTCTCCTACGGTGAATTAATACTTATACTAAGCGGTCGATGGCGACCGACAATATTGCCCGTAGTGCTATCCTTATTGCTGCCCTCCGTCATGGTTGCAGGCGTTGCCGCAACCAGCCGCCATTGGCATCCAGGGTATACAGAATACGGTCATGCAAGCGTGACCGACGCCCCTGCCAGAACTCTACCGTATCCGGGAAAAGTCTGTAGCCGCCCCAATGTTTGGGACGCGGCGGATTGTTGCCGAATTTTTGTTCTGCCTTGGCGTACTCTGCTTCGAGTAGTTCGCGGCTAGCGATGATCTCGCTTTGCGCCGAAGCGATCGTGCCGAGTCTGCTGCACAATGGACGAGTGTTGAAGTAGGCATCACTCTCTTCATGGCTGATTTTTGCGACGCGACCCTCGATACGCACTTGGCGTTCCAGCGCGACCCAATGAAACAGCAGGGCGCCGTAAGGATGTTGTTCCAGGTCGTGGCCCTTGCGGCTTTCAAAGTTGGTGAACCAGGTGAAGCCGGTTTCATCGATCTGCTTGATCAGTACGATGCGCGACGAAGGGCGGCCATTGCTGCCGACGGTCGCCAGGCTCATCGCATTGGGTTCAGGAATTTCAGCGTGGATCGCTTCGGCAAACCATTTACCGAACTGAGTAACCGGATCTGCTGCGGTGTCGGTTTCCGACAGGCTGGCTTGACTATAGTCGATACGTAGGTCTGCAATCGATTTGTCTGCCTGTTGATTGTGTGTAATCATGCTGAAATTCCTCTACGTTGCTCCAAATTGTTGTATCTGCTGTTGATTAAAAAATCGTTTCGCCATCGGCGCGATTCACGCCTCTTCTTTTCCAATATGGCTGAAGTAGATGGTGGAAAATTGCTGAACGTCTTGCGTCGATAACTGGCTGTCAGGGTTGCTGGCGGCGACCAGCTTCAATTGGAGGTCGAGCACGTGCCACAGGCGGTCCGTCTGCTGATGCTCTGCCATGATTTCCGGTAGCAGTCTCTGCAGCAGGTCGATTTTTTCATCAGTGTGATGATGCGGAGCGGCGGCTTGGTTGAAATAGCGCATGGTACTATGCATAACCTGCTGGGCTTGAGCATTATTGCCGTATTGTGGCAGATACTCACACAGGTTCTGTGGGATCTCTAATTGCTTGCGTATGTGATCATGGCAATGCGTGAGCACGACGATAGGCTGGCTGAAATCTGGAGCGGCGGCTATGAATGCGTTGGGCATGTGGCGTATTTGGTGAGCGCGCTCATCTAAAAAATGAAGGCTGATTTAATAAATGTTGTCGACGGATGATTTACACATATTCATTATGCATATTAACCGCACATACTAAAGCACTTCAAAAGCTATCCATCATGCAGAGCCGGTAAAAGGTTGCGTTGCGACAAGAATCTTG
>DCSW01000011.1:9611-16212 GCA_002325825.1 Collimonas sp. UBA1456 | reverse complement strand
ACCTCAACCTTGCAACTAATTAACGCGCTCCTCCTTATCAATATTAATAAAGTTACAAGTTATTACATATATATATTTACCAGCAAGGTTCTCAGATTTAGTCAAATATTCCCCCTAGCTAGAAGGAGGTTTTTGATGTTCAAGACCATTTTTCAGCACCAGCAAAATTATCGCCGTTTCTGTTGCAGAGTCATGTCCGTTCTCGTCGATGGCTGGAAGAACCATGACGACCGACCCTGGCACCTACGAGGAGAACATCCTGGCGCTAGCGCAATTGAACGTAAAGAAGTCGCCGATGCCTCCGGCGTTCCATTCGAAATGCCCACTGTCAAAGCGTTTAATCCAGACGAGGAAATCATCAGCGCTGCAAAGCAATATCATTGCGACGCAATTTTCATGGCATCGTACGGACACAGCGACATCAGTCGCATGTTCCAGGGCATCAAAAAACAAAGAATATCGGCCTATTCGACGATCCCGGTGCTGGTACTACGCTCAGGTGATGCCACCATCGCCGAGCTTATATCAAGCCAGGCTGCTGCTAGATGGAAGCGGCCTGTTTCGGCAACAACAACCACATCATGCCGCGCTGCTTCATCTTGCCGGCTTTGTCGCCAGCGTCACTGCCAAAACCCCAGAAGAAATCGGCCCGGACCGCACCTTTAATGGCACCACCGGTGTCTTGCGCCACCATCAGTTGCTGCAACGGGGTGCTACTATTGGGTTGAGTGGTCGACAAAAAAACAGGTATGCCGAGCGGTACGAACTGCGGATCAACCGCGATCGATCGTTGTGGCGTTAGCGGCACGCCTTGCGCGCCTTTCGGCCCTTTACTCGGATCGGTGATGACCTCCTCCTTGAAGAACACATAACTTGGATTAGCATTCAACAACTCTTTCTGACGTCCGGGATTCGCCGCCAACCAAGCCTTGATACCTTGTCCGGAAGCCTGAGCCAACGTCAGTTCGCCTTTATCGACCAAATAGCGGCCAATCGATTTGTAGGGATAACCATTCTGGTCTGCGTAAGCGACACGCACGATGCCGCCCTCATTGAGTTGCACGCGACCAGAGCCTTGCACTTGTAGGAAGAACGCATCGATCGGATCGTCCACCCAGAGCTGCTCCTTGCCAAGCAGTACACCGGATTTGTCGAGTTCGGCGCGGTTTGCGTAAGGCACCACCTTGTTGCCTACCAGCCTACCCCGCAGACGCAAGCCCCTTAATTCTGGATAAATACTGGCCAGGTCAACCGTGATCAGATCGTCCGGCGTACGATAGATTGGCGTTTGATACGGACCACCACGTTGGCGTGCGCCATTTAACAATGGCTCGTAATAGCCGGTGACCAGTCCGTTATCGCTGCCGTCGGCATTGATAACTTGATAGGGCGTGAAAAAAGATTGAAAAAATGCACGAATTGCCTTCTCGTTATTACCATCCAGGTCGGCGGCAATGGTGCACGGCTCTTTCCAGTCAATTTTGCGCATTTGGGTGGTGCAGGAAGTCAGGAAAGCCGGCAGCACTTGACGCAAATCGTCACTTGCCCAGCCGGGCAGAGCCGAGAATGTCGTGGGTCGCAGAGTTGCGCCCGGCGGCGTTGAAGGCAACGGCGGCGCTGATTTCGCAGACCGTTGCGCTTCTTTCGGCGGCGGCGGCGTTGTCAGGGCCGTGGTGGTGCAGGCAGCCAAACTGCAACCGAAGATCAGGACAGAAATGGGTAGACTGATACGTTTAAATAGCATTTAGGATTCTTTATTTGGTTAGAGTGGCTCTAGAAGAGTGCTTCACCTTCTTTGTGTTCGCATTCATTGTCTAGTGAACGATATTTTCCGGTCGCAATACGGATCAAAAACTACATGCCAAGCTACCAGTCGAGCCATTGCAGTCCAAAGACGATAACGACGATAAATAACGTCAGTGCAAGGTGCGTGGCAGCGACAGAACGAACTCCGGAATCCGCGTCTCGAATTATTCGCCGTCTTCTGCAACACAGCAGTACTCACCCGACATCGAGCCCTGCATCGTCGCCATCGACGTGCCACTGGTGTATTTAAATTGTTCGCCCGGTTGCAACAGAGGCTGATGATCGACTACAACAAGGCCGCGTACTTCTTCGACATGATTATTGGCATCGGTGATTATCCAGCAACGAAGAATCAATTGCGCGGCGACCTGCCCGGTGTTACGGACCATAATCGCATAGAAGAATACGAAATGCGAATTGTCAGGATCGGATTGTTTCTCCAGATACTGTATCCTAACAGAAACAGTAAATCCATAAGCAGCCATGCCGGGTTTCTCGATTAGCACTAATTAGCTGCAATAATAATTGCAGCTAACAGCCCATTGCATACGAATTTACCCTGAGGCGCAAGCAGCAAAAAAGCCATGGGTCGGCCTAAAGGGTAAAATAGGCTTCTCTTTTACGTCCTTATCTGAATAGCCTTCATGACAATCTATCGTATCGCCCCTAGCATCCTTTCTGCCGACTTCGCCCGCCTGGGTGAAGAAGTGCGCAACGTTGTCCGCGACGGCGCCGACATGATCCACTTCGACGTAATGGATAACCATTACGTTCCCAATCTGACTATCGGCCCGCTGGTGTGCGAAGCTATCCGCCCGCACGTGCACGTGCCGATCGACGTCCACCTGATGGTCACGCCGGTGGATCGTATCATTCCAGATTTCGCCAAAGCCGGCGCCAACATTATTACCTTCCATCCGGAAGCCTCGGAACATGTTGATCGTACGCTACAGTTGATCCGCGACCATGGCTGTAAGGCCGGCCTGGTTTTCAATCCTGCAACATCGCTTGACTATCTTGATTATGTAATGGACAAGATCGATGTCATCCTGATCATGTCGGTCAACCCAGGCTTCGGTGGGCAGTCGTTCATTCCGGGAACGCTGAAGAAGATTGCCGAAGCACGCCGGCGAATCGACGTCTCGAGGCGTCATATCACGCTAGAAGTTGACGGCGGCATCAAGATCGACAACATCGCGGCAGCCGCCAAGGCGGGCGTCGATACCTTCGTCGCCGGTTCCGCCATCTTTAGCAAACATGACTACAAGGCCGTGATAGACAGCATGCGCGCTGAACTAGCTGCGGCATGAATACAGCAGCAGCAGAAGTGATTACCCTGACCGACATCGTCGCCGCCATCATTGGTCTTGATGGAACCATGCTCGATACCGCGCTGGATTTTTAGGCTGTAGTAAACTGCATACACGCCGAGCTGGATCTGGCGCCGATGGCACAGAAAACCATTGTCGATTTTGTCTGGAAAGGCAGCGATAACCAAATTCGCCGTGTATTAGCGATCGATTATCTAGCGCTGCAAGTCAAGCAGTATTTTGACAAGGTACCAGAATCTTATCAGCGTCATTATGCCGTCGTCAACGGCACCCATGCCCGCGTTTATCCCGGCGTGATCAAGGGCCTGCAGACGGCGATCGACAAAGAATTGCAGCTGGCCTGCGCGACCAACAAACCGTTAGCGTTCACTCTAGCGCTGCTGAAAAACATCGGGCTGAGCGATTATTTCGAGTTGGTTTACGGTGGCGCTGCGTTCCCATGCAAGAAACCGAACCCGAGGCAGTTGCTCGCAGTGTGTTCCGGTTGTGCGATGGAACCATCGCAGGTAGTCGCTATCGGCATGCCACCTGCGACGAGGCCGAAACCGAAACCGTACGAGCAGGAAGTTGCTGGGTATTTAACTTACCATACGGACGGCTACAATCACGGCGAATCTATACAAGATATCAATTCCGATGTCATAGTCGCTTTACTGCTGATTGCAACGTACAAAATATTATACCTAATTTTATATTAGAAGACACTCTCGATCTCTCATGTTCGTCAACAAAAAACTTCGTATCCTCCTAGCCGCCTCGGGGGGGGGGAATGGGCTGATTATAGCAACGCTGACAATCCTGGGTTAACTGACCCACTGATCGCTGCTATCCGTCGCATTCAAAAAAGAATCCAAGCAGCATTTTTTGTAGCAAACCGCCGCTGTTCTACAATGGCAGCCTGGAAAGAAATATGAGAACATAACCGAACTCGAATTGAAATCGCTAGCCACGTAAGGCTACAACCGTATTCCGATAATCGTAGAGGACTTTGTCGATCTTGAGACCCCATTAACGCTGTACTTGAAGCTGGCACAAATCTAGCACACCGAAAACACTCCCTTCCCGATGAAATCAGTGGTCGATGGCGAGCGTTTCGGACGCTACTCGTTCATCGGCTTGCTGGCCTTGACGCCGCTGTATAGTTACGACACGCGGATCAACGCGGATCAAAGTGGTCAAGGAAGACAAAGTTATCGAAACCCACGAAAGCAACCCGCTCAATTTCATCGCTGAATTTCAGTCGCGCCACAATCGCGTATTGCGTTCGCCGAATCCGTCGTCGTACATATGTATTTCTATAACGTCGGCGACATACAGATTGTCGGCGCTTTACCAAAAATTCTGGTGCGCAACGAACAAACCGCTTCACCTAAGATCGGCAGCGGTGAAAGCAAGCGCAAGGTCACGATCCGTCAATTCGACGGCACTCGGCTGCGTGATCCAACTCCCGAGCAGGATGAATAATTGGCAACCGAACTGCTTGCCAATTCGAAGGAAATCGCCAAACACGTAATGCTGATCAACCTGGCCCGCAATAACATCGCCCGCATCACCGAAACCGGCAGTCTCAAGGTCACCGACCAGATGGTGATCGAAAAATATTCGCATGTTCAGCACATCGACTCGAACGTTGAAGGCGAACTCAGATCCGGCCTGTCCAACCTGGATATCTTGAAAGCTACGTTCCCGGCCGGCATCTTGTCCGGTGCACCAAAAGTCCGCGCGATGGAAATCATCGATGAACTGGAGCTGATCATGGCGGCATTTACGGCGGCGCGTGTGCTTGGCTACCTGTCGTTCGGCGGCAAAATGGATGTCGCCATCGCGATCCGCACCGGCGTCATTAAGGACGACATGTTGTACGTACAAGCTGCGGCGTGTATCGTCGCAGCTTCGGTGCCTGAGCACGGAATGGCAGGAAACCGGGAACAAGGCGCGCGCAGTATTATGCGCAGCGAAACACGTATAAGAGTAACTGTATGGAGAAATCTGATGCTACTAATGATCGACAACTACGATTCCTTCACCTACAACCTGGTGCAATACTTCGGTGAACTGGATGAAGATGTTCGGACATTCCGCAACAACGAAATCACTCTTGAAGAAATTCAAGCCATGAAGCCTGACCGCATCTGCCTGTCGCCCGGGCCATGCAGCCCGAAGGAAGCCGGGATTTGCGTTGAACTGCTGCGGCAATTTGCCGGCAAGCTGCCGATACTTGGCGTGTGCCTGGGCCACCAGGCCATCGGCGAGGCGTTCGGCGGCAAGGTGATTCGGGCGCAACAGGTCATGCATGGCAAGATCTCACCGATCATCCACACCGGTGTTGGCGTATTCAAGGATTTGCCCAACCCGTTCACGGTGATCCGCTATCACTCACTGGCCATTGATCGCTCCTCGATTCCGGCCTGCCTCGAAATCACGGCTTGGACCGATGATAGCGAAATCATGGGCGTGCGACACAAGGATGTCAATATCGAGGGCGTGCAATTTCATCCTGAATCGATCCTATCAGAACACGGCCATGCGCTGCTGCGTAACTTCGTGCAAAGAACCGTCTAAATTCCTCACACCGCCACCCCGCTGCCTGATGAGACGCTCCCTACTCCTTATTCGTAGTAAGGAAATCATGTCAATCACCGAACAAGAAATCCTGTTGCGTTGCGTTGAGTATCACGAAATCTTCTACGATAAGATACTGTCGCTGTTACGCATACATAATTCGCGGCGAAATGTCGCCACCAATGGTCGCTGCGCTGACCATTGACCTGCGCGTAAAGAAAGGAACCATCAGCGAAATCGCTGCAGCGGCCCCAATCATGCGTAAATTCGCAACACCGATTCTGTGCCGCGACACTGCCAACTTGGTGGATATCATCGCCGGCGTCGGCGCGCATATCGCCAAGCATGGCGGCCGCAGTGTGTCGTCGTCCGATAGTGCCGATGTGCCGGGATCGTTTGGAGCTAATATCAACCTGACGCCAGCGAAGGTCGCGCAATCGATCGAGCAAACCGGGAACGGCTTCGTGTTCGCGCCGAATCACCGCGAGACGATGAAACATACGTAGCCGGTGCGCAAGGAACTGAGCATGCGCACGATCTCCAATATCCTGGAATTGCTGACCAATCCGGCCGGCGTGCCGAATATTCTGATGGGCGTATCCCATGCCGATCTGGTCGGTATTCAGGTAAGGGGTATTACAAAGGCTCGGCACGCAACACACTATCGTAGTGTGGGGACGCGATAATATAGATGAGGTTTCCCCCGGCACCGGCACCATGGCTGGCGAGCTGGTCAACAGCGAAATCTGCGAATATGAAATTTATCCGGAAGATTTCGGACTACAGATGATTGCCAGCCGCAGTCTTAAAGTATCTAGTGATATCGATTCCAAGTAAAAATTTCTGGAAGCTCTGGAAGATCAGCCTGGCGCAGCACGCGTCATTCGGTCGCTTGACAAAAT
>DCSW01000011.1:0-9561 GCA_002325825.1 Collimonas sp. UBA1456 | reverse complement strand
ATTCAATCCGGAAAGACGTAACAAAATGCTTATATCGAGCGTTACAACAGAACGATTCGCTATAACTGGCTGGTACATTACCTATCCGAATCCGTCAATGAGGCTCAGAAACTTGCGATGATCCAGGCTCTCTTATCGTCGCGCCGCCGCCCGCATTTGTCCCACCGCCGCTGCAATCGCGCTGGGTTCTATAATGCGCAGGATATTTTTGGTTTGCCGGGTCAGGTCGTCGAGATCACTGTTCAGGATCTCTTTCTTGACCACCAGCAATTGTGTCGGATGCATTGAAAACTCTAGCAAACCCATGCCGAGCAACAAACGCGTGAATTTGATGTCACCGGCCATTTCGCCGCATACCGACACTGGGATCCCGGCATTGCGCCCCATCGCGATCACGGTAGATAACAGGAACAGTACCGCTGGGTGCAATGGGTTGTAAAGGTGCGCCACCTCGTGATCGACGCGATCAATCGCGAGCGTGTACTGAATCAGATCATTGGTGCCGATTGACAAAAAATCCATGCGCTTGATGAACATCGGCAGCGCCAATGCGGCTGCCGGAATTTCGATCATGGCGCCGGTCTTGATGTTCTCGTCGAACGCAATGCCATCATCGCGCAGTTGATACTTGGCTTGCTCGATGATGGCCAGGGTCTGGTCGATTTCAAATGCGTGCGCCAGCATCGGGATCAGCAATTTGACGGTACCGAACGCGGAAGCGCGCAAGATCGCCCGCAGTTGCGTCAGAAACAATTGCGGCTCGGCCAGGCAATAACGAATCGCACGCAGGCCAAGAGCCGGGTTCAGCACAGTATGCTCTTCCCTGTTGAGCGGTTTGTCGGCGCCGACATCCAATGTGCGGATCGTTACCGGCCGCCCCTTCATCGCTACGACCGCCTGCTGATACGATGCAAATTGCTCATCCTCGGTTGGCAACTGGTGCTGGGAACCGATCCGACCCATGAACAAGAACTCAGAACGAAACAGGCCGACACCGCTGGCGCCGGATTTCATCGCCGACGCACAATCGCTCGGCAGCTCAATGTTCGCCAGCAGGCTAATTTCGGTGCCATCCAGTGTGACCGCCCGGGTTTTCTTGATCTTGCCGAATTTGCGGCGGGAGCGCAGTTGACGCGCCTGTAGCTCCCGATATTGTTTCAATATCACTGGCGCCGGATTAACGATCACTACGCCTGCGTCGCCGTCGATGATGATCCAGTCATCCTGCTTGATCAGCTTGGACGCCTTATTAATGCCGACTGCAGCCGGAATCTCGAGGCTGCGGGCGACAATAGCTGTGTGCGAGTTATGGCCACCCAGATCGGTGACGAACCCGGAAAAGGCGCGATCGCGGAACGGCGACATGTCAGCTGGCGAGATGTCGTACGCCACTACCACGATATTGGTGAACGATGCGCCGTCGTTATGGGTTTTCGGCAGGCGGGTTGCGGTGCCGGTGAGAACTTTAAGCAAGCGCTCGCCAACCTGCAGCACATCCATCTTGCGTTCGCGAAAATAGGGATCTTCAATTTCGTCGAACTGCGCCGACACTTCATTGATCTGCGTCACCAGCGCCCATTCGGCGTTGTACTGACGGTTGCGGATGAAATCGAGCGACATCTCGGCCAGCATCGGGTCCGACAAGATCAGCAGATGGACGTCGATAAACGCACCCAGCTCTGGCGGCGATTCTTTCGGCAAGTCGCTGCGAATGGTCTGTAATCCGGCGCGCACCTCGGCTACCGCGTTCTGCAGGCGCTGGACTTCGGCTGCGACTTCGGTCTCGCCGATCAGGTAATGTTTGACGTCCATTACCGCCGGCGCGAGCAGGTGAGCGCGGCCAATCGCGATGCCGCGCGATACCGGAATGCCATGTAGGGTAAAGGATGCCATCTGGTCAGCCCCCTGGAAAATTTAATTCAAATGATCTTGGCATAGAGATGTCGTACAAGTCTCAGTGTTTGGGACAAAGTCCATCCATCGCCAAGATCATCCTTGCGACAAATGACCCTATCGCCAACTGATACAAACAGAAATATAAAGTCGCGAAGTAAGTCGCCGCTACAGGCAGCCGCGGCGCAGCTTTATTCGCCTTCGCCGAACTTATCCTGAATCAGCTGGTTGAGGGCGTCGAAACAGGCTTTTTCATCCTCGCCTTCGGCTTCCAGCAGGATCGTGCTACCCTTGCCGACGGCCAACATCATCACACCCATGATCGACTTGGCATTGACACGACGCTTGTTACGCATCATCCACACTTCGCTTTTGAACTTGCTTGCCAGTTGTGTAAATTTTGCCGAAGCACGAGCATGCAAGCCGAGTTTATTGATAATTTCAATTTCTTGTTGAATCATTTTGTCTTTTAATTAATGTTATTTTATCGAAAAGCAACTTTACATGGTCGCTAGGCAGTTAGTACGATACCCGAACTCGGTTATCGACCCGCACCGCTCCGCCCTGACCACCAGCCAGCGCCATTTCAGTCACGACATCGAGCGTGTCGTTACGATAGGTCAATGCCCGCAACAACATCGGCAGGCTGATACCGGCAATCACCTGGGTCTGGTTACCGCTGCAAAACGGTAGCGTGCAATTGGACGGCGTGCCGCCTATGACGTCGGTAATCACCAGCACGCCAGAACCGTCGTCGAGACGCGCAGTAGCTTGCTTGGCAAGTTTTTCTACTTCAACTGGGTTTTGATCGGCGATGACGTCGATCGCTTCGAGCCGTTCGGGGGGCTGGCGAAACACATGAGAGGCGGCTGCGATAAATGCCTGACCCAGTGGGGCGTGGGTTAATAGAAGAATGCCAATCATAGTGTCAATATAAAATCCGCTTAAAGAAAAACAAACTCTCCTGTTACTTCAGCGCCGCTTCCAGCGCATCAATGAACATGGCGGCAACATCGAAACCGCTTTGCTTCTTAATTTCCTGGAAACAGGTCGTGCTGGTGACATTCACTTCTGTCAGATAGTCACCGATCACATCTAATCCCACCAGTAACAAGCCACGCTGTGCCAACACCGGCCCAAGCGCCTCACCGATTTCCCGATCGCGCTCAGTCAGCGGCTGCGCCACCCCAATCCCACCTGCCGCCAGGTTGCCACGCACTTCGCTACGTTGCGGAATCCGCGCCAGCGAATACGGCACCACCTTGCCGCCGATCACCAGCACGCGTTTGTCGCCGGCGACGATCTCCGGAATGAAGCGCTGAATCATAATCGTACGATGGCCGTTGTTGGTCAGGGTTTCGATGATCGATCCGATATTCAGGCCATCCTGCCGCACGCGGAAAATCCCGCTGCCGCCCATGCCGTCGAGCGGCTTCAGGATGACGTCCTGATGCTCTGTATGGAAAGCGCGCAAGCGAGCGGTGTCACGCGTGACCAGCGTCGGCGAAGTGAACTTGGAAAATTGCGAGATTGCCAGCTTTTCATTGTGATCGCGGATTGCCTGCGGCTTGTTGAACACCCGTGCGCCTTGAGCCTCAGCCAATTCCAGCAGGTAGGTGGTATAGATGTATTCCATGTCGAAAGGCGGATCCTTACGAAAGAGGATCGCATCGAATTCTGATAGGAACATCGACGTCGCGGGGCTGGCCCGATACCAGTCCTTATCGTTCTCGGCCAGCGTGATGCACGCCACGCTGGCGGTAACGATCCCGCTTTCTAGCGCCATGTCTTTTTGCTCGAAAGCATAGATCGTATGGTCGCGTTTGACAGCCTCGACCATCATTGCGTAGGTCGAGTCTTTATATGTTTTGAAGGTATCGAGCGGATCGGCGAGGAAAGCAATTTTCATTTATTTGGGCCCGTTATGTTTGGTTTAAAGTTATTTTTGTCATCAGTATCGCTGTGGTGTCTCTTAAATTCTGTCCCACAAATATTAATACTCTTCCAGATTTGGATCAGTCTTCTCCATCTCAAGCGACGCCGCCAGCAAGCCCAAGCGAGCCACCACACCATACATATAAAAACGGTTGGGTGCAGTAGTGCCTGGCTTGGCCAGCATGTCCGGCAGTGCGTGCTGCTGGGCGAACGCGAGCGGTACGAAATGGGCGCCGGGGGCATTTAGATTTTCGTTGATGCCGCGTTCCGCGTGGACCCGATAAAAACCGCCGATCACGTAGCGGTCGATCATGTACACCACCGGTTCGGCTACTGCATCATTGATGTGCTCAAAGGTGTGTACGCCTTCCTGGATGATCAGATCGTGGATTTCTCCATCGGCCTTGCCCTGCGAGAGCTTCTCGCGCTGCTTGCGATTGAATTCCCTGATCTGGCTGACTTCGGTCACGCTCATCACGCACATGCTGTCGGTGCCGGCATCGGTCTTGACGATCACAAACGGTTTTTCCGTGATGCCATATTCCTTATATTTCTTGCGGATCTTTGTCAGCAGTGAACTGACGCTGATGGCCAGCTTGTCTTCACCGTCATTAGCCCGGAAATCGACCTGATCGACCTTGGCGAAGAATGGATTCAGCATCCACGAATCGATATCGATCAGTTTGGCGAATTTCTTCACTACGTCGTCGTAGACAGAAAAGTGGTTGCTCCTGCGGCGCACAGTCCAGCTGGCATGCAGCGGCGGCAGAAGGTTTTGTTCGTTGAGGTCTTCCAGGATGCCCGGCGTGCCCGACGAAAGATCGTTATTCAACAGGATGGTGCACGGATCGAAATTCTTCAGACCCAGGCGACGGCCGTTGGCGGAGCGTTCAAGTGGCTCCAAAGTAATGGTGCTGCCATCCGGCAGCTCGATGGTCTGCGCTTCCTTCAGATCCGGCGACAGCGATCCGAGTCGCACACGTAGGCCGACCTGGCGTAAAATCTGCATCAGCCGCGCGACATTCTGCATATAAAAAGTATTGCGCGTGTTCTGCTCTGGCAACAGCAACAGATTCTTAGCATTCGGACAATATTTCTCGATCGCTGCCATTGCCGCTTGCACTGCAAGCGGCAGCATCTCTGGCGACAGGTTGTTGAATCCCCGGGGAAATAGGCTGGTATCGACTGGCGCCAGTTTGCAACCGGAATTGCGCAGTTCTACCGAACAATAAAACGGCGGCGTGTGTTCTTGCCATTCCATCCGGAACCAGCGCTCGATGGCTGGAGTGGCCGCAAGAATTTTCTTTTCTAGATCGAGCAACGGGCCATTCAGGGCCGTAACAAGGTGGGGAACCATAAAAACTTTCTTTAGGGGACCAAATGGCGTACTCGGTACAACTCCATGGGCAACGATCTATTGTAAATAGCGGCATTACGCGACAAACAAGAGACGCGGATTCTAACGGGAATTGCACAATTTAGCCGATTAGCCGGCGCACTGTTGCGAAAATTGGGAGAAGGCTGTACGACTTTAATACCTTCAAATCGGGTCGTTTGCATTTTTTTAAAGTGCCCGGAAAATAAAAGCGCCGACTGGGGCTTCCCCATGAAACCATATTGGCATCCAATGCCATCACACGTGATCGCTCCGAGTTCAGGTAATTTTCTTGTACATGAAACTGATATCTGCCAACTTGCCGACGGTCGGGAAAGCATAGTCGGGAATAATTCCGATCAACTGGTAGCCAGGTGAATGATATAAGAATTTTGCAGCATCGCTGGTGCGGGTATCGAGCATCAACAGAACGGCCCTCGGAGGGGGGCACTGCCTCGGCCTGCTGCATCAAACTGCGCGCCACGCTTTTGCGACGCGCATCGGAATGCATCAGCAACTTGTAGATTTCGGCCCGATCGCTGCCGTTGGCCGGGATCGCTAGCAGCACCTGCACGGTGCCAACCAACGTGTTCGGCAACGCGCACCACCGGCAAACGTCAGTCACCGAACCGTTCACGCCATATCAGAATAAGAACGTATCCTCGGCATTCGACGCGTCCCAAAAAACTGACACTGATGCCCTGTTCAACGCAAGCTGCCAGGATATTGGCGAACGAGTACACCACTTGATCGAACTGGCTGGCCCTGACGTCTTCTACCCTGCACGTTGTTGCGGGGCGATACTCGGGTTCACTTTACTAACTCCGGAAACATATAAAATTCAAAACGTAAAACGCAAAATACCAAGTCATGGCTGCTGACATGGAATCATGCGACACTTCGATCAAACTGCCGGAAAGCCAATGCTGCAGCCGTTCGGCGAGATCAAACTAGACTTAATCGTGGTAGGCAGATTCACCATGGCTGGAAATATCCAGACCTTCGCGCTCTTTCTCTTCCGTGACACGCAATCCCATGACTATGTCGACCAGCTTGAAGGCAATAAACGAAACCACGCCAGACCAGATCAAGGTGGTCATCACGCTCTCGAACTGGATCCACAGTTGGCTGCTGATCGAATAGTCTAGCAACACGGCATTGGTCGCATAGTCATAGATACCGGTGCCACCGAGACTAGGCGCCGCAAATACGCCAGTCAGCAGCGCTCCCATGATGCCGCCTACGCCGTGCACGCCGAAGACGTCGAGCGCATCGTCCACGCCCAGCAATTTCTTCAGGCCAGTGACACCCCACAGACAGACGAAGCCAGCCAGCAGACCCATGATCAATGCACCCATCGGGCCGACAAAACCAGCCGCAGGCGTGATGACCACCAGACCGCCGACCGCGCCGGAAGCGCCACCCAGCATCGAAGGCTTGCCTTTGCCTATCCATTCACCGACGCTCCAGCTCAGAACCGCAGCGGAAGGCGCTAGCAAGGTATTGATGAAGGCCAGCGCGGCGCTGCCGTTTGCTTCCAACGCTGAGCCAGCGTTGAAACCGAACCAACCGAACCACAGCAAGGAAGAGCCGGCCATAGTCAACGTCAGACTATGCGGCTTGAACGCCTCCTTGCCGAAACCGACGCGCTTGCCAATCACATACGAACCAACCAAACCGGCAATAGCGGCATTGATATGCACCACGGTGCCGCCTGCAAAATCCAGTGCGCCTTTTTGGAACAGCCAACCACCGGTTGCTGTCAGCTTTTCAGCTGCTGCGGCATCAGTGAAACCATCCGGACCAGGCCAGAACCAGACCATATGAGCAATCGGTAGGTAGGCGAATGTGAACCACAATACAGTGAACGCCAGAATCGCGGAAAACTTGGCGCGTTCGGCAAATGCTCCGATGATCAGTGCGCAAGTAATGGCGGCAAATGCACCCTGGAACACCACATAAGCGAATTCAGGAACGACCACGCCTTTCCTGAAGGTGCCGGCGACAGAATCCGGCGTCATGCCGTGCAAGAACAAGCAACTGAAACCGCCGAAGAACGCATTACCTTCAGTAAACACGATACTGTAACCGTAAATAATCCACAGTACAATGATCAGAGAGAAGATGGTGAAACATTGCATCAGCACCGACAACATGTTCTTGCTGCGGACCAGCCCGCCGTAGAATAGGCCCAGGCCCGGCAAAGTCATCAGAATCACAAATGCTGTACATACCAACAGCCAAGCTGTATCGCCCTTGTTCGGTACTGGCGCAGCAGGCGCTGCTACTGCGGGGGCAGCAGCAGGTGCGATCGCCGCTGGTGCAGGTATGGCGGCAGCCGGTGCAACGACGCTAGTTGCCGCTGCGCTGACACTGGCCACAACGGATGCATCATTTGCGACCGACGCCGGGGCCATCGTGGTAATTGCGAGCATCAGCGTGCAGGACACCACAATCGCAGCAAACATTCTTCTGTTGTTCATATTTTTATCCCCTCACTTAGATTGCGTCTTTGCCGGTTTCGCCGGTACGAATACGAATAACTTCTTGCAGATCGAAGACAAAGATCTTACCGTCGCCGATCTTGCTGGTGCGCGCCGCTGTCTCTATGGCTTCCACCGCTTGCTCCAGGATCGAATCGTCGACTGCCGCTTCGATTTTTATTTTCGGTAAGAAATCGACGACATACTCGGCGCCGCGATACAGCTCGGTGTGTCCCTTCTGGCGGCCGAAGCCCTTTACTTCGGTCAAGGTGATGCCTTGCACGCCAATCGCCGACAGCGCTTCGCGCACCTCGTCGAACTTGAACGGTTTAATGATCGCAGTAATCAGTTTCATGTTGGCCTCGTTATGGTCTGTTCAAATTTTCTAAGTTGCTCTATGTTGCTTGAGACGTGACGCAATACGTCAGAAGGTTTTCGCCAGCGAGAACACGACGCCGTTGCGATCCAGATTCTTGCCGCTTGGACTGACGTAAGCGTCATCCTTAGCGTTGGTGCCGACAAATGTCAGCCCCTAATGTCAAGTCGCCGATCTGATCGAAAGTTTTGCTGACGCCGGCCTTCCAATTGGTATAACTGGCAAAGTTGAAATTCTCGACAGTCTGGCGGCCGATATGCAGGCCGAGCGTGACGTCCGCACCGACATCGAAGTTGGCGCCGGCATCTTAGTAAGCGCCGTTCTTGCTGTTGGTCGCACCAACCAGATTGGTCATCGCATGCGAGTATTTGAAGTAAGCCGGGCCGTAACCGAGCCGGCCATATAGTTCGAAAGTATTGGCATTGCGGCCGATCTGGGTGCGCTACGCTTGCCTCCGTAGATATCCCACTCAAACGGACTCTTGCTGCTGACACCGGGATCGTCGCTGTCGACTGCATCCTCGATCCACTTGATGTTGGGCCAGGTGGCTGTGTACAGGCCGGTCGAGTTGTTGATGTGATCGGCGCCACCTTGCACCGCAGGATCGAAGCGCGTTTGCGAAATACCAGGGAAGCGGTAATCGTTTACCACAAAAATATTGTAACTGACCTCAGTATCCGGCTTGGCATCTTCGGAGTGCGCAAATCCGGTGGCAAAAATTGTTGCTATTGCTGCCGCTAAAATCAGCTTTTTCATGTGTGTCCCTGTTGGTATGTTGAATGAAAAACCGATAAATCGTTACTCTTCAAAACACCCCATAGCAGAATTCATGCCAACCGCAGCTCCCCTTCCTTTTACCATAGTGCTGCTACTGCCCGCTTGCAGGGCATTTGGCGGCAACGCTTTGTGAATGTTAATTACAAAAATTATCCCAAAAGATATGGCACCTTCAAATTCGCACCACAATGTTGCACGCCGAGAAAAAGCGCTTCACTATGGTGCAATATTTGACAAAATTAGCCAAATAGCGACACTTGGCTGCCAACAACACCCAAGCCAAGTGGGCTACAGTGCCTTGCGGGTCGACGCATAAGACCAACAGTGCCATGAGGCAAATTTTTTGTTGCAGTATCGAGCATCACTACGAATTCTGGCAATATTCCAGGCAACGCGACGATCCTTTTTCAACACCCGCCAACCTAACTATGCAAAATACAACCATGCCCCAGTAATCTGCCACACCCGACACCGGCCAGCCTCTCTCAAACTGAGAATCGGCATTACTGCCGTAACCGATCTCGCCCCCCCCCAGGCGACAACATTCGCTTGGTGCCGTTAGACCCCGAGTGCAATTCCACTGCGCTGTGTATGAGCGCCGGCCATGCCGGCGACACCTACTCTACCCAATGTGGTTTACTTAGAGTAGAGCCGGTTCGGAATCTTTTCAATATCTTTTCAATATAATAATTAAAGCGAGAAAGAGAAAGTTGACTAATTGC
>DCSW01000083.1 GCA_002325825.1 Collimonas sp. UBA1456 | reverse complement strand
TTTTAACTTTGCTTAAAAATGAGGGAAATTAGCATAAATCAAGCCCCGGTTTCGGTAAATTCGATGGACAATTGGGCCCATCGGATTAATTACCCGTGATCGCGCTGATCAGCCCGTGTAATCGCCGTATCGCGCGCAGTCAACTCCAGCTCGGAATCAATCGCCTTGCCATTTAGCTGGTCGTGCAAGCGCTGCTCATCCAATGCGCCGGCCCACTTGGCGACGATCAGGGTTGCTACACCATTACCGATGGTGTTGGTCAGTGCGCGGGCTTCCGACATGAAACGGTCGATACCCATAATCAGCGCCAAGCCAGCCACCGGCACATGACCCACTGCCGACAAGGTCGCTGCCAACACGATAAAGCCACTACCGGTGACGCCCGCAGCGCCCTTGGAAGTCAGTAGCAGCACTGCCAGCAGCGTCAGTTGCTGAAACAGGCTCATCGGCGTGTCGGTTGCCTGTGCAATGAAGACTGCAGCCATCGTCAGGTAGATCGACGTACCATCCAGGTTAAACGAGTAACCGGTTGGAATCACTAGGCCGACCACTGATTTCTTGGCGCCGAGGTTTACTAGCTTGTCCATCAAGCGCGGCAACACGGATTCAGAAGACGAAGTGCCCAGCACGATCAGCAATTCTTCCTTGATGTACTTAATGAACTTCCAAACGCTGAAGCCATACGCCCTAGCCACCCCGCCTAGAATAACGAAGATGAATACCAGGCAGGTTAAGTAAAACGCGCCCATCAGCTGTCCCAGAGACAGCAGCGAACCAATGCCAGATTTGCCGATAGTGAAAGCCATCGAGCCAAAGGCACCGATTGGAGCGACTTTCATGATCAAGCCAACCATGCCGAACAACACATGCGAAAATTTCTCGATAAAATCGAACACCAGCGTGCCACGACCACCGCACTTGTTTAACGCGAAGCCGAACAGGATCGCAATCAGCAGTACTTGCAGAATCGCGTTCTTGGCAAACGCGTCGACAAAACTGCCCGGAATGATGTGCAAGAGGAAATCACTGGTCGATTCCAACTTGCCAGGGCCGGTATAGGCGACGATGCTGTTGGTGTCCAACGAGGGCAGGATAACGTGCATACCCGTTCCGGGATGCCATAGATTAATTACAACCAGACCGAGGATCAGGGCCAAAGTACTCATGATTTCAAAATATAGCAGAGCCAGGCCGCCGATCTTGCTGACTTTTTTCATGTCCTCCATACCGGCAATGCCGATCACTACGGTACAGAAAATCACCGGTGCGATGATCATCTTGATCAGCGCAATGAAGCCATCGCCGAGTGGCTTCATTGCGGCCCCGGTTTCCGGGTAAACGTGTCCAAGTACGACGCCAATCACGATGGCGATTAATACATGCACATAGAGCGATTTGTACAGCGCTGGTTTTGCCATTTGTCTTCTCCGATTTCACTACGTTTTTATAATATAGTCACTTATTAGCAGAACTTACTCCGTTTATAACAATAGGTTGCTTTTTATCTCTACTTTTTATATCTACCAGTTCAGGCAGCTATTTATCCCAGAATAATGAATATAAAAAAACATAAAGAACAGCATCACTTTAGCTATAACATTCACAATATTCAACCAAATTACGAGAAATAACTAAGAATTTTATTTTAGATAATTATCATCCGGGCAGCTGTACGTCCAGAGAGCAACGGCGTTGAAACTGCAAGCGCTGCGGTAATACCCCTATTTCTAAGCAAATTTACATGGTTCTGAATTCGATATCCGATATCGCGTTCTTGGACTTTGCGCCGCAGGCGATGCATATGAATATCGTCAAACTCAAATATGTATCTTCCTTGCCTTTGGTGACCTTGTGCCACTCTTTGGCAGACCAGTGCATCGCAATTATCGACCTCATCCAGACTTACTTTCTTGGACGAAGCAACCTGCATCGATTTGGTTGAACGGGAGGTCGGGCGGCATAGCTTGATTCGCCAGAAATGATGGCGTCGTGCTTGTCGATTTCACTGCGGATTTTTCGGCGATATCGCGATGCGTCGGCGGCACGTCGTCGAGCAACGTTTTGGCAATCCTCCATTTTCTGCCGGCCTTGTGCTGGCTACGGATCTTGTCGATCAATCGGGCGAAGCCGAAGCGACTAGAAAATTCTTCAGAGTCACCCGATCGCACCAGTATCTCGCTACGGATTATCACTTTGATGCCGATGAAATTAAGATCGGCACGCGCCACACCAAGGTCTTTGGCGAACCATATGATCGCTGCCGGCACCACTACGGATTTCTCGTGGACCTTGCGCTCCTTGAGATAAGGCGGCCAGAGAAAACGGCTTGGCCAGCATGCGCTTGTCTTGAAATTCTTTCCGTCCTTGATCTTGGTATCGGCAAAGACAGTCGAATCCGGCATCACGTGCAGCATCTTCAACATCTCATTGCCACCACGCAAATACGATAGGAACGTGTTGTCACGAAACGATTCTGCAGCTTTTTACAGATCGCCGTCTAAGCTGTGTTCCGGGTCAAGGCTGACCAGGTTGAAAACGCACAGGCGGGCATTTTCCAGATCGGTGGTGAAGATGGCTGGTGCCGAAGAATGTGGCAACCTGCACCGTGCCTTTGGCGCCGTCGGCGATTATGATACGGCACTTCGACTGATTGAGAATATAATCCTTGATGCCGCGACTGAGAGCCTTTTCGAAGAAAGGGCGCGTATCGATTACTTATGATTTTCGGAGTTGGTCGGACATGGGATGCTTGAATGCCTGGAACGGTTAAAACGCAGCTTACAGGTCCGACTCTTCGTCCGGATCGACAACTCGTGGCGTCGGTTTGATGGTGATTCTGTACGACGGCGGTTGGAATAATTTGGCGCGATCTGATTGATCTACCTGCTGCTGTTCCAGCATTTCCAGTTCCGTTTCGCGCCGCAAGCGTTCCCTCAGTACCAGCCAAATCTGCTCGAACATATCCAGGTGCTCGTACTTGAGCAACCAGGTCGGTTCTTTCCAGTCATGGTCGCTGACTTCGACTTTGTCGACGGCGTCGCTTCATTCGGTGCGGTTGACATCGAGGGTATCGTAGGCAACGAAATTCGCCACTTTTTCGTCGCGCTCGGAGAGGTAATAGATCAGCTCTTCGCAGCCGCCGTCGATATCGCCAATAGCTTTGATGAATTCTTCGGTCTGGGCGTTGTCGTGGGACAGCACGGCACATTGCGATGCCGCGCAGACGAACGTGGCTATGATCACCATATAACCGCTCCATGACGACCACACGCACGACCAGCAGGTTTTTCGGCGGTAACTGTATCTAGCGCCACGACCAGCGCGTAATCCCTTTCGGTTTCGGCCAGACTGGCCAATACGAACTCCGCCCCTGCGATGTCGCCGTTACGGATCAGGTTTGCTACTTTTGCTATGAGCGCGTTTGTAATGGATTCAATATGTAAAAATTTTTCCGGTTTTTAGACGAGGCGCTCAAAGTCTTGACCTTCTAGCCAGTCGGCACCTTCGACTTCCAGATCGTTGCCATTGTCGTTATCTTTGGCGGGAGAC
>DCSW01000058.1:21248-21426 GCA_002325825.1 Collimonas sp. UBA1456 | reverse complement strand
CCGTTTCTGGAACCCAAAGATGGCACCGTTCATCTTTGGGCATCGTAACAAGATTCATATCGTCAACCTGGAAAAGACCCTGAGCATGTACCAGGAGGCGATGAAGTACATTTGTCAACTATCGTCGAATCGCGGCAACGTCCTGTTCGTCGGTACCAAGCGCCAAGCGCGTGAAATC
>DCSW01000058.1:0-21236 GCA_002325825.1 Collimonas sp. UBA1456 | reverse complement strand
GGCGGCATGCTGACCAACTTCAAGACCATCAAGATATCGATCAAGCGCCTGAAGGAAATGGAAGCATCGATCGAAGACGGTTCGGTTGAGAGGCTGAGCAAAAAAGAAGCCCTGATGTTCCAGCGAGAACTGATCAAGCTGCAAAAAGCGATCGGCGGCATCAAGGATATGGGCAACATTCCTGACGCAATTTTCGTGATTGACGTCGGCTATCACAAAGGCGCAATCACCGAGGCAGCAAAGCTGGGTATCCCGGTTATCGGAGTGGTTGATACCAACCACTCGCCAGAAGGCGTGGCTTACGTCATCCCTGGTAACGATGATTCCTCCAAGGCCATCGCCCTGTACGCTCGCGGCGTTGCAGATGCCATCCTGGAAGGTCGTGCGAATGCAGTGAATGACGCGGTTGAGTCGATCAAGGATGCCGCTGGCGACGAGTTCGTTGAAGTTAACGAGCAGGTCTAAGCCCTCAATCTGAGGTTTCACACGTCAGAATAGAAAGGGGGCGTATTTGCCCCTTTTTTATATCAGTTGCATATTTTTATCCCAATTTATCTGAATATATTCTGAATGATGATGTTGTTGGGAGGCTGATGACTGGATGCACTGCACTGTATAGCGGCGACCAGATCGGCGAAACGGCATCAGCTGAGAGCTAGGAGAATAGTATGATCACAATTACAGCAGCATTGGTAGGCGAACTGCGTGCAAAGACCGACGCACCGATGATGGAATGCAAGAAAGCATTGACCGAAGCCGGTGGCGATATGGGCAAAGCCGAAGAAATCCTGCGCGTCAGGCTGGGTGGCAAGGCGTACAAGGCTGCTTCCCGCGTGACAGCCGAAGGCGTTGTTACAGCCTACATCGCCGGCGGCGTTGGGGCGCTGGTTGAAGTCAACTGCGAAACCGATTTCGTCACTAAGAACGACGATTTCTTGGTCCTGGCAAATGCTTGCGCCAAGCTGGTTGCCGAAAACGATCCAGCCGACGTGGTTGCCTTGTCGGCCTTGCCGTTGGGCGATAGAACCGTCGAAGCAACCCGCGCAGCCTTGATCGGCCGTATTGGTGAAAATATGTCGATCCGCCGTTTCGTGCGTTTCGGCACGGCCGGCAAGTTGGTTTCTTATCTGCACGGCACCCGTATCGGTGTGATGGTCGAGTTCGACGGCTCTGATGAACAAGTCGGCAAGGACGTAGCGATGCATATCGCTGCAATGAGGCCAGTCTCGTTGTCGTCGGATCAAGTACCGGCCGATCTGATCGAGAAAGAGCGCTCGATAGCAACACTGAAGGCCGCCGAATCCGGCAAGCCTGCAGATATCGCTGCCAAGATGATCGAAGGTTCGGTGCAGAAATTTTTGAAGGAAGTATCATTGCTGAACCAGACTTTCGTAAAGGATGACAAGCAAACCGTTGAACAAATGCTGAAGGCTACCACCACCAGCGTTAAATCGTTCGCGATGTTTGTTGTCGGTGAAGGCATCGAGAAGAGGCAAGATGACTTCGTTGGAGAGGTTGCAGCAACTATTGCTGCGGCTAAGCAGGCGTAAGCAAGAATACGGGCCGAAAGGCCCGTTTTTTGGCTCTGTGAGATTTTCTTTTCGGGCCAGGAACTAAGTAGTGCCGTAGAACGGCCACTCTACATCGAGTGGCGTGAAAAATGCGGACAAAGAGGGTCCGCAAGAAGGTCCGCAGCTCTGAATCCAGCGGTTCCGCAACCTCCTAGTGAATTTTGCTGCGGTTTGGTCTGACAATGGTGCTTTAGTCCTCCAGCTAGGCAAATGACCAATGCAAGTGTAAATCAATCGGAAAGCCACAAGGGCCCAGACCATGACAAAACCAGCTTATAAGCGTGTTCTCCTGAAACTATCCGGTGAGGCCCTGATGGGCGACGATGCCTATGGCATCAATCGGGCGACGATCGAGCGGATGGTTGCCGATGTTTCCGAAGTTACCAAACTAGGGGTCGAGTTGGCTATCGTTATCGGCGGTGGCAATATTTTCCGTGGGGTAGCGCTAGGAGCTGAGGGCATGGATCGAGCAACTGCCGATTACATGGGCATGCTGGCCACAGTAATGAATGCGCTGGCGCTGGCTGATGCGATGCGGCAGATCGGCCTGACCGCCCGCGTGATGTCGGCCATCAGTATCGAACAGGTAGTAGAGCCATATGTGCGGCCGAAAGCGTTGCAATATCTAGAAGAAGATAAGGTTGTCATTTTTGCAGCCGGTACCGGCAACCCATTCTTTACCACCGACACCGCAGCCGCATTGCGCGGCTCGGAAATCGGTGCCGAGATTGTCTTGAAAGCGACCAAGGTTGACGGCGTCTACAGCGCCGATCCGAACAAAGATCCGTTGGCAACGCTGTATTCCAACATCACGTTCGATGCAGTAATGACCAAACATCTGCAGGTCATGGATGCCACCGCGTTTGCCCTTTGCCGTGATCAGAAACTGCCGATCAAGGTTTTTTCCATCGTCAAGCCTGGTGCGTTGAAGCGCGTCATCATGGGCGAAGATGAAGGGACTTTGGTACACGCTTGAGTTTCTTATGTGTAATTATTAATAATGTTTGCGATAATTGAATAGTTTTTAATGAAAAGCCATTTCTGAAAACACCGGCCCCGAGATTGTGTCGTATAGTAGACTTGCAGTGGTGGCCGAAAATGGTTTATTTTGTAGGGGGAGAGCAGCATGAGCGTTGCTGACGTTAAGAAGAATGCCGATCAAAGAATGCAGAAGTCGTTGGAAACGTTGCGTGCGGATCTGGCGAAAGTTCGTACCGGCCGTGCCCACACCGGCATTCTCGACCATGTTATGATCGATTACTACGGTAGTCAGACCAATCTGAGCCAGGTCGCCAATGTGGCCCTGATCGATGCGCGTACCATCGGCGTTCAGCCATGGGAAAAGAAAATGATTGCGGTAGTCGAGAAGGCTATTCGTGAATCCGATCTAGGCCTAAATCCGTCGACCCAGGGCGAGATGATTCGTGTGCCGACGCCGCCACTGACCGAAGAGCGCCGTAAGGAAATGGTTAAGTTGGTCAGGGGCGAAGCCGAAGATGCAAAAATTGCTATCCGCAATATCCGCCGCGATGCTAACGAAAGCTTGAAGAAACTGGTAAAGGATAAGGAATGTTCGGAAGACGACGAGCGTCGTGTGCAGGACGAGATCCAGAAGCTGACCGACAAGTTCGTGGCTGAAGTTGACAGGCAAGTAGTTGATAAAGAAAAAGAAATCCTGACGGTTTAATTATTGGTTGTACAGTACCTCACACGCAGGGTAAGCGCATGCGCCCACGCGTCGCCCGCACATACCGTAATCCCACATTTCGATATGCCAGATTCTCAGACATTCGCGGTATGCGCTTTCACCCCAGCGGCAGAAAAACTGTCCTGCTGCCTCATTTTTTCTTATTTCGATATTTATGGTCCATTCAAGTTCTACGCAAGCAGTACCATCTAGTTCCGCGGTGCCAAGGCACATTGCTATCATCATGGACGGTAATGGTCGCTGGGCAACGGGGCGATTTTTGCCGCGTTTTGCCGGTCACGGAAAAGGTGTCGAGGCGGTGCGCGAGATCGTCGAAGCGTGCGCTGTTCGTGGTGTTGAATACCTGACTTTGTTTGCCTTCAGTTCCGAGAACTGGCAACGTCCGGCAGAGGAAGTTTCTTTGCTGATGCGCTTGTTTATGACGGCGCTGGAGCGTGAGGTCGGCAAAATGCACGCCAATGGAATTCGCCTCAAGGTGGTCGGCGATCTGGGGCGTTTCACCGATAAACTACAACAGACGATCAATAGCGCCGAGCGTAAGACTGCCGGCAATACCACCATGACCGTCACGGTTTGCGCAAATTACGGCGGTCGCTGGGATGTGATGCAGGCGGCGCAGAAAATGGTCACCGCACGCGCTGCCGGCAACCTGAAACAAGCTAGCGCTGGGCAGGATGGCACAGCGTTCGCCGAAGAAGAACTCGCCCAGCACCTGGTCATGGCCTATGCGCCGGAGCCCGATCTATTCATTCGCACCGGCGGCGAACAGCGCATTTCCAATTTTCTGCTGTGGCAGCTTGCCTACAGCGAACTCTATTTTACCGATACTTATTGGCCTGATTTCGGCGCTGCCGAACTCGACCAGGCGATCGTTTCCTATCGACAACGCGAGCG
The DNA here is from genome assembly GCA_002325825.1 of Collimonas sp. UBA1456. Lineage (GTDB taxonomy): Bacteria > Pseudomonadota > Gammaproteobacteria > Burkholderiales > Burkholderiaceae_D > Collimonas. The sequence continues at coordinate 17,063 of DCSW01000058.1, read as the reverse complement.
TCGCTTCGGGCGTACCAGCGAACAACTGGTTGAACAGAAAAAGGCTTTCTGATGCTTAAAACGCGTGTCATCACTGCGTTGTCGTTACTGGTAGTTCTGCTGCCGATTCTTTATTTCAATTATTACCCGGCCTTCGCGGTCGTCTCGGCGCTGTTTTTTTCTGCGGCCATCTGGGAAGGTGTCAGGCTGTTCGGCGGCGTTGGTCGCTCATACTTGGTATGGGGTGCTGTCGCTCTGCTGCTGCTCGCGGCGGTTCGATATTTTGGCAGTGGTCCGAATATCCGCTTGCTGTTCGGGCTGTGCGTAGCAATCTGGTGTCTGTATTTCGTGCCATCGTTGGCTCTGGGTCTGCCAACGCTTGCTAGTGTCGGCAACCGGCTGGTGGCCGGCAGCTACGCGATTGCGATTTTTGGTTGTTTTCTGGCGATAGTGGTCTTGTTCCATCATTCGCCGTTGTATCTGCTGTCGGTGCTGATGCTGGTCTGGGCTGCCGACATCGGCGCCTATTTTGCCGGCAAGGCCTTTGGACGTCGCAAGTTGGCGCCGGCGATCTCTCCCGGCAAGTCGTGGGAAGGCGTGATCAGCGGCTGGTTGCTGGTACTGTTGATGTTGGCCGGCTTTAGCGTCACGCCTGCGCTGACAGATACGTTCCCGGTGCGCTTGCTGGCGGCCTGGGGTTGGCCGACGGCGCTGGCGGTGATGACCCTGCTGGTGGCTGCTAGCGTTGTCGGCGATCTGTTCGAATCGCTGTTGAAGCGCCGTGCGGGTTTTAAAGACAGCAGCAATCTGTTGCCCGGCCATGGTGGCGTACTGGATCGCGTCGATGCCCTGATTCCGGTGCTGCCACTGGCGGCCTTGTTAAGTTTCTGGCTTTAGATTGAACATGCAAAATATTACGATTCTCGGCTCCACCGGTTCGATCGGCATGTCGACGCTCGACGTGCTGGCACGTCATTCTGATCGCTATTCAGTGTATGCGCTGACCGCGCACAGCCGGATTGAGCAGTTGGCCGAGCAGTGCAGCCAATTTAATCCGAAACTGGCGATTGTCGGTAGTGCGGCGGCGGCGGCGCAACTGAGTAACTTGCTGCGCGCGAAAAATTTGCCGATCGAAGTGGCGTATGGTGAGGCGGCATTGTGTGAAGTCGCCAGCGCTGTTGCTTGCGATGTCGTGATAGCCGCCATCGTTGGCGCCGCCGGCCTGGCGCCTTCTTTGGCTGCGGCACGCGCCGGCAACAAAATCCTGCTAGCCAACAAGGAGGCGCTAGTCATGTCTGGTCAACTGTTTATCGACGCAGTCAGCAAGAGTGGCGCCGTATTGTTGCCAATCGATAGTGAACACAACGCAGTTTTCCAATGTCTGCCGCATGGCTATCAGCGTCATCCGACGGCTGTCGGCGTCGAAAAGGTTCTGCTGACTGCATCCGGCGGGCCGTTCCTGCATCGCGCGGTAGAAACTTTGAGCGCGGTGACCCCGGCGGAGGCCGTTGCGCATCCGAATTGGGTCATGGGACGCAAGATTTCGGTCGATTCCGCGACCATGATGAACAAGGGTCTGGAAGTGATCGAGGCGCACTGGCTGTTCGGTGCTTTGGCCAGTCAGATCGAGGTGGTGATCCACCCGCAAAGCGTGATTCATTCGATGGTATCATATGTCGACGGCTCGGTGCTGGCGCAGCTCGGTAATCCCGATATGCGTACGCCGATTGCCAATGCATTGGCCTATCCCGAGCGGATCGCATCCGGCGTTGCGCCGCTCGATTTGACCGTTATTGGTCAGTTACAATTTACCCGCCCCGATCTGCTACGCTTCCCGTGCCTGAAACTCGCGTATGATGCATTGCTTGCCGGTGGTTCCGCGGCAACAATATTGAATGCGGCGAATGAAGTCGCGGTCCAAGCCTTTTTAGATGAAAAAATCGGGTTTCGGATGATCGACCAATTGATTGCTCGCACGATGGATAAATTGCCGCTTTGCCCGGTAACGGATATCGATGTGCTGCTTGAGCAGGATCAGCTTGCCCGGCAAACAGTACAATCCTTGATTTCCTGAACGCGACCACTTACTTCATGGCTTTCCTGCAAACTATCCTCGCATTCGTCGTTGCGCTCGGCTCTCTGATCGTTATCCATGAGCTTGGCCATTATTGGGTCGCACGACTATGCGGCGTCAAGGTGCTGCGCTTTTCGATCGGTATGGGAAAAATCGTTTTTTCGCGACGCTTTGGTCCAGATCAGACCGAATGGGCGCTTTGCATTCTGCCGCTGGGCGGTTACGTGAAAATTCTGGATGCGCGCGAGCAAGATGTCAGCAGCTTGTCGCCGCAGGAATTAAAGCGCGAATTTACCAGCAAGTCAGTCTGGAAGCGCATGGCAATCGTGGCGGCAGGGCCCTTGGCGAATTTTGCTCTTGCTATTTTTCTATTTACTGGTCTTTACATGCATGGCGTACCCGAGCTGATCACCAAGATCGGGGTGATATCCGAGCAATCGATAGCCTATAAGGCCGGTTTACGTGGGAACGATCTGATAACAGCGGTGAACGGCGATCCGGTCCAGGTCTGGTCCGAATTGCGCTGGAAAGTGCTGCAAGGCGCGGTCGATAAAATGCCGATCAGGTTGGATGTCCAGCGGCAGGACCCTGCGGTTGTCGGTGGCTACCTGCTGGATACCGTTAGCTTGCTGGTTGACAGCCTGAATACCAAAGACCTGGAAGCCGATTATCTCGGCAAATTGGGTATCGGTCTGGCCCAGCCAAAAGCATTGTTGAGTAAAGTCCTGGCGGATGGCCCGGCAATGAAAGCAGGTTTGCGCGAAGGCGATCTGGTAACGGCAATCGACGGTCAGGCGGTGGTCGATGGCCTGGTGTTTATCGAGCGGGTACGGGGTTCGCCGGACAAATCGCTGACCCTTTCAGTTGTGCGGAACGGCAATAATCTGACGTTGAATGTGACGCCCGAGGCGCAAGTTGCCAATGGCACAAAAATTGGCCTGATCAGAGTCGAGGTGCCGCTCGCGCCTGAAATGATCGTTGCCATCAGTCCGCCGTTGCAAGCCCTTGTCAAGGGCGCCAAGAAAACCTGGGAAAGCAGTGTTTTGACTTTCAAGATGCTCGGCAAGATGGTGATTGGCGAGGTTTCCTGGGAGAATATCACCGGCCCGATTACGATTGCCGACTATGCCGGCCAGGCGGCACGTATCGGTGCAATCAGTTATTTGAGCTTCATTGCGCTGATCAGTATCAGTTTAGGCGTCATGAATTTACTTCCCATTCCGGTTCTAGACGGCGGCCATTTGCTGTATTATTCCCTGGAAGTTTTGACTGGACGGCCGATTTCTGAGCGGGTTGGTGCAATTGCCCAGCGAGCAGGTATCGGTATTCTGATGACATTGATGATGGTTGCCATATTTAATGATATCGTCAGACTCATATTTTAAGTTCCGCTTTCTTGTCTGATAATCGTGGCTGACAAGGACATTGATAAAAACGATCGCTAATGAAATTACATTCCGAGCACTCTCACTCTCCTGTGTCTCTTTTTCCCCGTCGTTTTATTGCTGCCGCCGCCTTCGCCGTGTGCTCAGGGCAGACTATGGCCGTGCAGCCGTTCGTGGTCAAAGATATCCGCATCGAAGGCATCCAGCGTACCGAGGCTGGTACCGTTTTCAGCTATTTGCCGGTGCGTGTCGGTGAAACCTTCACCGACGAAAAGGGTACTGCAGTGATCAAGGCACTGTATGCAACCGGCTTCTACAAAGATGTCTGGGTCGAGTCTGAAGGCGATGTGCTGCTGGTCATGGTGGAAGAGCGGCCATCGATTGCAGGCGTGGATTTTTCCGGCATCAAGGAGTTTGACAAGAATCAATTGGTTAAGGCGCTGAAGAAAATCGGCGTCGGCGATTCACGTATCTTTGACAAGGCGCAGGTCGCTCGTGCTGAGCAGGAATTGAAGAAACAATATTTGTCGCGAGGCCTGTACGGCATGAAAGTGACAACCACCGTGACGCCGATCGAGCGTAATCGGGTCAATGTCACGTTTGCGGTCAGCGAAGGTGAAGTGTCGCGCATCAGGGAAATCCGCTTCGTTGGCAACAAGGCGTTCTCCGATGCCACCCTGCGCGACCAGATCAAGCTGCGTTCCCCTGGTTGGTTCACTTGGTACACCAAGGCCGACCAATATTCGAAAGAGAAATTGTCGGGTGATATCGAAACCTTGCGTGCGTATTATCTGAACCGCGGTTATATCGAGATGCAGGTCGAGTCGACTCAAGTAGCGATTACCCCCGATAAGAAAGACATCTACATCACAGTCAATATTAATGAAGGTGACAAGTACACAGTTTCCAACATCAAGCTAGAAGGTGAAATGTTTGGCCGCAATGACGAATTGGCGTCACTGATAGAGCTCAAAAATGGGGATACATTCAACGATGAAAAAATGGATAATAGTACCAAAAAGATAGCTGAGCGGCTTGGCAACTTCGGCTACGCGTTCGCCAACGTGAATGTTAATCCGGAACTCGATCGCGACAAGAAAGAAGTGGCGTTTACGATTCTGGTTGATCCGGGCAAGCGCGTCTACGTGCGACACATCAACGTGTTCGGCAACACCAAGACCCGCGATGAAGTAGTGCGCCGCGAATTCCGCCAGTTCGAGAATTCCTGGTACGACGGCTCCAAGATCAAGCTGTCGCGTGATCGCGTCGACCGTCTGGGTTACTTCAAGGATGTCTCCATCGAAACCTCGGAAGTACCCAATACCTCCGACCAGGTCGATATCAACATGTCAGTCACCGAACAACCCACTGGCAATATTCAGGTAGGCGCTGGTTTCTCGCAGACTGACAAATTGAACTTGTCCGGTTCGATTCAGCAGCAGAACGCTTTCGGCGGTGGCAATACCATTAGCTTAGACATCAATACCAGCAGCTACTCGCGGGTGATCGCATTATCTCAGACCAATCCGTACTTTACCGACGACGGCATCAGCGGTACCTATGGCCTGTATCTGCGTACCGTGCGTCCGTCGCCATACACTACAGGTGACTATCGCGTACAGACCATCGGTAGCGATATCAAGTTCGGCGTGCCGTTCTCGGAACTGGATACGGTGTTCTTCGGCATAGGTATTGAAAACATCAACGTCCAGGCCGACAACTCCGCCCCAATGCTGTATCAGCAATATGTGAGCGACTTCGGTAACAGCGTGTTGGTGCCGAGTGGTCTCGGCTACAGCTGGCTGGCAAATCCGTCTTCTGCAACCACCAACAGTTTACCGTTGACCGCCGCTTGGCAGCGCGACAGCCGCGACAGCTATCTGGTGCCGACCAAGGGCCGCTATCAGCGCGCCAGCCTGGAAATTTCGGCAGTCGGAAGTTTGCAATATTATCGTGCCAGTTACCAGCACCAGTACTTCAAGCCATTTTTCAGCAATGCTGTGACGCTGGCCCTGAATGGTGAAATCGACTACGGCCGTGGTATCCGCGGCAAGCCGTTTCCTGTATTTAAGAATTACTATGCCGGTGGTATCGGCACCGTGCGCGGATTCGAAGGATCGACGCTTGGCCTCGGTACCAACGTCGATCAGTACGGCAATTCATTGGGTGGCGCATCGCGTCTGTTTGGCAACTTGGAATTGCAATTTCTATTTCCCGGTTCCGGCAACGACCGCACCTTGCGCTGGTTCGCCTTCCTCGACGGCGGTCAAGTTTATTCCGACAAAACGCCTATGCAGTTGAGTGAGTTGCGTTATTCTACGGGAATCGGCTTGAGCTGGGTGTCGCCAATAGGCCCACTGAAAATCAGCTATGGCAAACCGTTAAATGCGAAGCCGACCGACAAGCAGCAGGCACTCCAGTTTCAAATCGGTACCGGCTTCTAAACCGCCAGGCGGTCTGTACTATTGCAGACGCTGGTAAGAATGGCATAATGCACAAGTTGTGCATTATTTGAATTGCGGAGAATTGTTTTGAAATCGCTAATTAAATCTTTAAAATCGTTACCATCCGCCGGATTGCTGGCGTTTTTCTTATTGTCAATAGCACCGGTACACGCTGACGAGGGTTCGAAAATTGCCTTTGTCAGCAGCGAACGTGTCTTACGTGCAGCGGCGCCAGCCAAGGCTGCGCAAATCAAGATCGAAGCTGAGTTCTCCAAACGAGATAAAGACTTGCAGGATCTGGCCGCTCGCCTGAAATCTACTGCTGACAAGCTGGATAAGGATTCGGCAGTGATGTCGGAGTCGGAGCGGATCCGCCGCCAGCGCGAATTGAGCGATATGGATAAGGATTTCCAACGCAAACAACGCGAATTCCGCGAAGACCTGAATCAACGTCGCAATGAAGAGCTGGCCATTGTGCTGGAGCGCTCTACCAAGGCCATCAAGCAGATCGCTGAAGCTGAAAAGTACGATATCGTGTTCCAGGAAGGCGGCGTCTACGTCAGCCCGCGTATCGACATCACTGATAAAGTATTGAAGCTCCTCAACAAGTAAATTGATTGTTCCGAGGGCAGTGGGCAAAGCACCTGGCCGGCAAACCGGCATAGGTGCTTTGCCCCGACAGCAGCAAACCAATATATTCCTACCTCCTCCACTAATTAAAAAGGCCACGATGAGAACTCGGCTGAAAGAATTGGTCCAAAGCTTGGGTGGTCACTTGATTGGTGATGCGGATACGCAAGTCTCCGGCATTGCTCCACTGAGCGACGCAACCACTTCCCAGATCACTTTCCTGTCCAACCCCAAGTTTCGGTCCCAGGCTGCGCAAACCCAAGCGGCCGCTATTATCCTGTCCGCAGCAGATGATGCGGTGCTTGGCGCCGATTATCGTGGTGCACGCATTGTTGCGGACAATCCGTATGCGTATTTTGCCAAGGCAGCACAGTTTTTCGCGGCGCGCAACGCGATTCCGGTTATCCCTGGCATTCATCCTTCAGCGACACTCGACCCAACGGCACAGGTTGCTTCCAGCGCCCACATAGGCCCGAACGTGGTCATTGGTGCTGGCGCTGTAATCGACGAAGAAGTGCGGATCGAAGCCGGCTGTGTAATCGGCAGAAACGTCAAAATCGGCGCAAATAGTTGCCTTAATGCTAATGTTACTATTTACGCCTCCTGCGAAATCGGTGCGCGGGCGATCATTCATTCCGGCGTCGTGATGGGTGCTGACGGTTTCGGCTTCGCAAATGCAGGTGGGACCTGGATTAAGATCCCGCAAACCGGTAGAGTTCTGATTGGTGACGATGTCGAAATTGGCGCTAACACCACGATTGACCGCGGTGCGCTGGCTGATACGGTGATCGAGGATGGTGTCAAGCTGGATAATCAGATCCAGATTGCGCATAATTGCCATATCGGTACCCAAACGGCGATTGCTGCCTGTGCCAGCATTGCGGGCAGTGCACGAATCGGTAAATACTGCTCGATTGGCGGCGCTGCGATGATTCATGGCCACATCACCATCGTCGATCATGTGCATGTGTCAGCGGGTACGCTGGCGCTGCGTTCGATCTCCGAACCGGGCCAGTACACTGGATTTTATCCAATTGCCAAACACGGTGATTGGGAGAAATCTGCAACTCTGGTACGCAATCTGAACACAATGCGTGAGAAAATTCGGACTCTGGAAAAATCTGTCAAACAGCTTACCGAAAAAGATAATGAATAGCGTAACTAACACACTCGACATCAATCAGATCAAAAAATACTTGCCGCATCGCTATCCGCTGCTGTTGGTTGATCGCGTATTGAACTGGAAAAGCGGCAAGTCGATCACGGCGATCAAGAATGTCACGATCAACGAAGAATTCTTCAACGGTCACTTCCCGAACAAACCGGTGATGCCGGGTGTCTTGACGATCGAAGCGTTGGTGCAAACCGCCGCGCTGCTATCGTTTCTGACCAACGGCCGCACGCCTGACGAGAACTCCGTGATGTACTTCGCAGGGATCGACAATGCGCGCTTCCGTCGTCCGGTTGAGCCGGGCGACCAGATCAAACTGGACGTCGAACTCGTTCGCATGGTGCGCGGCGTCGGGAAATACAGGGCCGTCGCCAGCGTTGATGGCGAACTGGCTGTCCAAGCCGAGTTGATGTGCACTACGCGCAACGCGATCAGCCCTTCCACCGACGTCGCTGCTATTCCTGCCGCGTGCTGCCGCATGAACCAATGATGCGCATTCATCCTACTGCCGTCATTGATCCGAAGGCGGCGCTCGATAGTTTCGTCGAAGTCGGTGCTTACTCGGTGATCGGCCCGCATGTTTCGATCGGCGCCAATACCAAGGTTGGCCCGCACGCGGTGATCGAAGGGCACACCACCATCGGGCGCGATAATTCGATTTTCCAGTTTGGCTCGATCGGTGCGGTCCCGCAGGACAAGAAATATGCCGGTGAACCGACCCGCCTGGAAATCGGCGACCGCAATACTATCCGTGAATTCGTTACGCTCAATCTTGGTACGATTCAAGGCGGCGGTGTCACACGTATCGGTAATCATAATTTGATAATGGCTTACGTGCACGTCGGGCACGACTGCCAGATCGGCAGCAATACCACCATCGCTAACAATGCGACATTGGCCGGACATGTGCATCTGGGCGATTGGGCGTTGCTCGGAGGGTTCACCACAGTACATCAGTTCTGCCGCATCGGTGCTCATGCGATGACTGCCTTTACCGCTGCAGTCAGCAAGGACGTGCCGCCGTTCGTGACGGCTGCTGGTAATCGCGCAGAACCCGCTGGTATCAATAGCGAAGGCTTGCTCCGCCGCGGTTTCAGAAGCGAACAGATCATGGCTATCAAGCGTGCCTACAGAACCATTTATCGCTCCGGTCTGGCACTTCAAGATACCATGGCGGCGTTGGCGCAAGAGGAAGGCAAATCGCCTGCTTCGACCGAACATCTGAAATTGATGCGTGAATTCATCGCGTCCTCGACACGCGGCATCATCCGCTGACATGGCGAAATTTCTTTCCACCGTGGCGGTAGCGATGGTCGCCGGTGAGGCATCTGGCGACTTGCTGGCAGGTCACTTGTTGTCAGGTTTGCGTCCACATTTGCCGGATGCGCGGATGTACGGCATCGGCGGCGCCAGGATGGCGGAATACGGCTTTGTCAGCGACTGTCCGATGGAAAAACTATCCGTCAACGGCCTGTTCGAAGTGCTTACCCACTATCGCGAACTCAAGGGTATTCAGAACACATTACGTGACCGGCTGTTGGCGGATAAACTGGATGTGTTCATCGGCGTCGATGCACCAGACTTCAATTTTGGTCTGGAAGTGCAATTGCGCCAGGCCGGTATTCCCACTGTGCATTTCATCGGTCCATCAATCTGGGCCTGGCGCGGCGGCCGCATCAAGAAGATCGCGCGGGCGGCGTCGCACATGCTGGTGATTTTTCCGTTTGAAGAAGAAATTTATCGCAAGGCCGGAATTCCGGTTACTTATGTCGGCCATCCTCTGGCGCAAGTGATACCGATGGTGCCAGACGTCGCCGCTGCGCGCAGTACGTTGGGCCTGGGCGCCGACTGCCGCGTGTTAGCGATCATGCCCGGCAGCCGCACGGGCGAACTGAAGCACAATACGATCGCTTTTGTGCAGGCGGCGAAGCTATTGGCGCAGCGCGATCCCGGTATGCGTTTCATCGCGCCGATGGTGGACCAGCGGCAAAGCAGATTTTTTAGCGAACTGGTGGCGCAGGCCGGTTTGCGGGATGTGCCGATCCAGTTGCTGGATGGCCAGTCGCATACTGCGATGGCCGCTGCCGATGCCGTGCTAGTGGCATCCGGCACTGCTTCGCTGGAAGTTGCGCTGTACAAAAAACCGATGGTGATCGCCTACAAGATGATGCGCGCCACGTGGGAAATCCTGCGCCACATGAGTTACCAGCCATGGATCGGCTTACCGAATATCCTGACGCGCGAATTCCTGGTTCCAGAGTTATTGCAGAACGCTGCTACACCGCAGGCGCTCGCCGATTCGCTGTGGCGGCAGCTCGAAGATGAGCCGCACCAAGCCATGCTGCGACAGCGTTTTACCGACATGCATCACAGCTTACTGCGCGACTCAGCCAGTGAGAGTGCGCAGGCCGTATTGAATATCATCGAACAATAACGCAATCAACGTTCGTCCGGCATCTTGCGCGGTTGATCCCATGCTGTCTTTCTCTACTCCTATTTTGCTACGGCAGCCGTGACCATGTCCGATCGTAATCTTTCTCTTTTTAATGACAATGACTACCCAGATGAAATCATCTGCGGCGTTGATGAGGCCGGTCGCGGTCCGCTGGCGGGGCCGGTATTCGCTGCGGCAGTGATTCTAGATCCGCAACGGCCGCTGATTGGCCTCCGTGATTCCAAGAAGCTGAGCGCCGAGCGGCGCGAGGCGTTGGCGGAACAGATCAAGGAGAATGCCTTGGCGTGGGCGATTGCCGAATGCTCAGAAGAAGAAATCGACTCGCTCAATATTCTGCAAGCCACGATGGTGACAATGCGGCATGCGGTGGCGGGCTTGGCGATATTGCCGACGCTGGCGCTTATCGACGGCAATCGTTGTCCGCCGCTGAACATCCGTAACGAAGCCATCGTCAAGGGCGACGACAAGGTACAAGCCATTTCGGCTGCCTCGATCTTGGCCAAGACTGCCCGCGATGCGGCGCTGCAGGTGTTGCACGCACAATATCCGTACTACGCATTCGATCAGAACAAAGGCTATCCGACCGCATTGCACCTGGAGCGGTTGCGGTTGCATGGCGTATCGCCGGTGCACCGTAAATCCTATGCGCCGGTGCGCGCCTTGTTGGGCGTCAAACTGACTGCAGCATGATCACAATGGGCAAGCCATGAAAACCATCACATATTCTGCCAATCCGCTCTACAATGAACTTAAGCATCTCGCTACCAACGGGCAGGTGCGGCGCAAGGCCGAGCGCACCCTACCGAATGGCATCCATCTGTGGGAAAAAAAGCCTATCTGTAGCATGTCGGTTTGCCGGCATTGTGCATGATAATCCAGAGCGCGCTGTAGCATCACGAAGCCGCTCCCTCGATCGCGCAATGCGGGGCTGGCGCTGTGTCGAGTATGGCGTCTGCCTGTTGTTGTCATTGAAACGCCGCATGCGGTTGGATTCACGGCACCGACGCAATCTGTGGTGCTACTCGATAATCTGCAGGATCCCGGCAATCTCGGTTCGATCCTGCGCAGTGCCTCGGCGGCTGGCATCAAGCAGGCCTACTATTCGGAAGGTAGTGCTTCATCTTGGTCGCCGAGGTTGTGTTGCGATAAGAATCTGCGACAATACAGGTAACTTAAAATATTCGCCAAATCATGATTAGTATTACTCTTCGGAAGGTTCTCAAACAACTGCACTATCCTTTTGATGTCATGCTTGTCTGGGTGCGTTGGTATGTGGCCTACCCTCGCTCTTGTGTCACATTGAAGAGATAATGCAAGAGCGAGGAGGTTTCGTCGACCACACCATGGTGCATCGCTGGGCGCTAAAAATGTTTCTGGTACTGGCAGCCATTGTGCGTCGTCGCAAGCGGGCTTTAGGTTGCAACTGGAGCCTTGATGAGACTTATATTAAGGTCTTCGGTGAATGGAAATATCTCTACCGTGCTGTAGATAAGTGCTGTGACAATACGGCCGCGATTGAAAGCGTCAAAGCTGATCCCGGTGTTTATACTGCATATTGTGCCAGTCTAAATATCTCAACAACATGATCGAGCAAGACCACCGAGCCATCAAGCGAATCACTAGATCCATGCTTGGCTTCAAGTGATTCTGGTGTTCCAGAATCATTATCGTCAGATCGGTATCGAGACCATATTATCTTAGTGATGGGTCGCTTGCATCAAGATAAAGAGACGAGGCTACTTCTACGCCGGCGATGATTTAATTGCCTGCAAAGGACAGGTTACTTAACTTATAATGAGCGACAGCAAACCCGGCGTAGTAGACGTTGAACGCCTGAATTTCAACGTAGTCGATGCACATTCCTGACCAGCTGCCGCACCGATTGTAATTTGACGTCGACATAGCTGGGGCGCTTTATCAGGCCTGGATTGTGGTTCAGGTATTGCGTTACCCACGCCGTGCGCATGCCAACCCGTTTGGCGGCTTTCAGCGTGGCAATCGTATCCTCGACCAGAATGCAGCGCCCGGCAGTCACGCGCTCGCGTGCAATCAGTTGGCGCAACATATGGCGCGACGGCTTCGGCCGCAACTGGCGGTGCACATGCATCGACTCGATCGAAATATGTTTACCGAAATGTCGCTGCAGACGCAAGTGCCGTAGAACGTCTTTCGAATAACGGTGTGGGGCGTTGGTCAACAGTATCTTGCGACCGGGCAGCTGCTTTAATAAATTGATCAGGCCGCGCTCGGCCCGAATCATACTAAACAAATCGTCGAAATGATGTGCTTGCCTTAAAAACTCCTCGGGCCGCACCTGATGATGTTTGACCATCCCAAGCAAGGTCGCACCATAGCGCCGCCAATAGCCCTCTCTTGTGGCATTGACCGTGGCAGCATCGACATCGACGCCGCTACAGCCTAGCGTGCGTGCCATGAACGCATTCATGTTTTCATTGATCGCCGGAAAAATCGCGTGCGATGCGTCATGCAACGTATCGTCCAGATCGAACAGCCATAGTGCTTTAGTATTCTTCATTCGTTTCTATTCACTGTTATGCGCCGCTGTTTTCGCTGTTTTGCTGGAAGCGGCAATCTTTAATTAAGAGGAGAAGTATGTTCTGTAAGATTATACAGATACTGGGCTTATATTCATACTGAGCCTCACTGCCGCATTACTCAATAGGCTGTTCAGGCTGGCAGCGACCGGCGTAGCCGGGGTCGGCGACATCGGCGCCATCGCGAATTCGTCACCGACAAGTAGCCGCCAAGGCAGCGCCTTGTTCAAAATTGAACGCGCGGGCCGCACGGATTTTTATATGTTGGATGGCATGATCTTATAATTTCTACAATATTCTTCGTGCATCGCACTGGAAATTGATCCGAACAATGCACAGGCGCTGGCGCCGTTAATGGCCAAATAAGACGTTTATGCCGATGGCAAAGCGCACCAAAAAGATCCTGCCATCGAGATTGTAAAAAACTTCAATGCACTGCTGGAAAAGTACGGCATGACGCCGGCCAGCGTGGCCAACTTGAAACTGAGGTTGCTGTCCCCCAGCCTACTCGATATCAGCGAATACGCCAGCCAGGGTTATTTGCCACAATTTGACATCGACATCACGCTGGCGAATGTTGTCAAGAGCATCAACAAGAAATTGATTGAACTGAAACGCCGGAACAATAGTGATCATTGCTGGGCGGCTTGTCGAAGACGGAACAAAACCAGTTCCTGCAAGACATCGTCGATGAAATTGTTGATCAGCGCCAAAGCGCAACGGCGACACCGCTAGTCTGGCAGCGATTCTGGCTGAGATGACTGGCGAAGACACGTTCTCCGGTAGACTCGTGCAACGTGCACTGCTCGATGGTCGCAATCCGGGCCTGGAGGACTTCATTGACAAGCTGAGCAGCGCATCACCGGATGCTTTCGTCGGCATCGATATGCTGCGTCTGACTTGTCCCAACAGCGTGTTGATGCTGCTTTAACAAAGCGGCCTTACTGTGCAACGGATTTACTAAAAACAACCTACTCCGCTATTCGATGAATCTTTGATCGAAGTCAACGTCGAGCTTTTTTAAATCTTCTAAGATCGGTCGTCATTTTATTTTTTATCAAGGGTGGGTTGATGATTTTCTATCATTTTTCTGACCACGGTTACACCAGTCTGAAAGGCTTCGAGTTCGTCTGGCATCCGATATGGTTACAGGAATTGCAGGTGCATTGACATGGATCAAGTGGGTGCAGCCCTGACTGATACCAGACATGGATATCGCGCCTCGATATTGCATATAATACAATTTTATCGACTTGCTGCACTGCTATCTCATGTCTTCCAGCCACAATCTGACCGCATTGCTCGACCATCGCCTCCTCTGGAGCGGACGGCAACGTTTTGTTCTGCTCGATAGTGAATTTGGCGATGGCGCAAATTTTCTTGCAGCATGGCAGGCCTGGCGCGACGATCCTCAACGGCCGCAGCAACTGCATTACCTGGCGTTGGCGCCAGACATGCCAACAGTGCAGGATGTGCGACTCACTTGCCGTCGGCAATCGGCGTGGCAAGCGCTGTCGACCGAAATGTGCCGCTCATGGCCGGCCGCGCTTCCTGGATTTCATCGCCTTTTTTTTGAAGGCGAACAGGTCGTGCTGACACTGATGTTTGGCGACAGTACGGCCTGTGTGCGACAAATTGTAGCCAACGTCGATGCTTTCCACTTGCATGGGTGCAGTTGGCAAAACTGGCCGGTGCCGACGCTCGGCACACTCGGCAAGCTGGCCGGCAAACATGCTAGCCTCACGCTTCCAGTCGTTGACGAAACGCGACGCAAGAGACTTGAACAAAGCGGCTTCGTATTCCGCAACGACGCGCCTGGCGCCGACCGCATACTTCGCGCAGAATTTGTGCCGCGCTTCACTACGCGCGCGCCGCTGGCGTCCGCACGACCGGACGGCGAACGCCACGCGATCGTGATCGGTGCCGGGCTGGCCGGCAGTGCCGCCTGCCAGCGCTTGGCGCGACGGGGTTGGCGCGTCACCCTGGTAGAAAGCCACGCGGCGCCAGCACAGGAAGCATCGGGCAACAGCGCCGGCATTTTCATGCCACTGCTGTCGCGCGACGACAAGCCCAGCTCGCGCTTGAGCCGCAACGCCTACTTGTTTGCGCAGCAGATATGGCGCATGCTCGGCGGCATCGGCCAGGCATTCGCCGGCGCTGACTGCGGCGTCTTGCAGATTGCCCGCGACGACATCCATGCAGAGGTACAGCGGCAATTGGCCGCGGACTGGCGCTATCCGACCGAATTTGCCGAGTGGCTCGAACACGCCGCAGCATCGCGCCTGGCAGGTTGCAGCGTTAATGCAGGCGGCTGGTACTTCCGCGCCGGGGGTTGGGTGCAATCGTCCAGCTTGTGCGAAGCCATGCTGGACGATTGCGGCACCGCGCTGAAATCCCGTTTCGGACAACTTGCGGCCAGTCTTGAACGCAGCGACGATGAATGGCTGGTGCGCGATTCACATAGTGTGAAGATTGCCAGCGCACCGGTAGTCATCCTAGCCAATGCCTGCGGCGCATTGGATTTTCCGCAGGCCCAAGCACTGCCGTTGACGGCAATCCGCGGCCAAATCAGCCATCTCGACGCCACCAGAGTACCCGCAATCGCCCCGGTACTGTGCGGCGAAGCGTATCTGACGCCTGCCTACGCCGGAATCTGCAGCAGCGGCGCTTCATACGACGAGGACCAGCAGATCACACTGCAACAAGCCAGCCAGGACGATAACCTGGCACGCTTGGCCAGGATGTTGCCGAACTGGCGTCATGACAATTTGCCGTTGCGCGGATGGGTCGGCTTTCGCTGCGTGGCGAGCGATCGTTTGCCGTTGGTGGGCGCATTACCGGACAGCGGGGCGACGTACCCGGTGCGCGAGCCAAAATTGCATGACTTGCCACGCTTTATCGGACTCTACAGTCTGCTCGGTTACGCCTCGCGCGGCTTGATCTGGGCGCCGCTGTCAGCAGAAATATTGGCGGCACAACTGGATGGCGAACCGCTTCCCCTGGAAGCCGAACTGGCGGCAGCAATCGATCCGGCGCGATTTTTACTCAAACAACAACGCCGCATCGGGTAACGTTACCTGGGCACATGTGCCTAGGCGGGATTGCTCACAAATGCCACGACAACGCTGGATGAAAAGGCGCTCGAAGGCGCCTTTTCATCATTTAAAGCCGCTTAACGAGCCCATTGATTCGGCCTGAATTGCCAATCGTCGCGCGACCGCGTTTCCAGCATGACTGGCATATAATAGTATCCTGGTTGTGCACGAATCCACGAATCATACATGCCGAGGCCCATCCCAGCGCCAATAACTCGGTGTCCAGACAAAATCGCGGTGTGGCGGCGGCACCACTTCATAGCGCGTAGGTGGCAGCTGTCCGATATGGAAATTGACTTAGACTAGTCAATAGTAGCCACGCCATGCATGGCGGTAAAGAGGTATTTGACTCTAAATCAACAGGTCTTTTTGTCATCATTCGGTGATTCTGGCTTGCTTTCCAGTATCGGAAACCTATACTGGAATAGTAAATTAGATAGTTTATTGCAAACGCCAGAGCGGCGTTGATATATAAAATCCGCGTGACGCATGTACCGGAAAGCGCACTTGGACCGGCCATGAATTGCGCATTAAAAGTGTACCCATCCTAGGCTGCAGTCTTATGTGCCTTCAGGTACATAAGACTGCAGCCTAGGATGTTTCCCGCGTGGACTTATACGTCAAAGTACGTCGGGCCGTGATGGCCGAGAGTAAGAGGTAGCGTGCTGTTGCACGCTACCTCGGCATCCATTTCAATACCGCCAGGAAGATGCGCCTGTTTGCAGCGCCACCCGATTATCGGCAAATGCCGGCTCCGGTTTCTACGACGCTAGCAGCGTTTAAGGCGATCATCAACGCCATTCTGGAAGCTGACAAGCAAGTTCATGTGAAACACCGCCATACAGCAGTGCTCATCCGCGAACAGCTGCCTGACGAGAATATTGAGCGATGACCAGAGCGCCGATGGACCCAGGCCTTTGCTGAGTCACAGAGCTTCTGGCTGAGCCTGAGCCTGCTGATGGAACTCAAAACCAGTGGCGTGCAAGACATTTTGATTGCCTGCATCGATGGTCCCAAAGGTTTTCCGGAAGTCATTGCCGCTGAATATCCTGAGACCCGCATCCAGCCGTGCATCGTTAACATGTTACGTAATAGCCTCAAATACGTTCCCTGGAGAGACTACAAGGCAGTCACAGCCGATCTGAAACGCATTTACCAAAGTAGTACAGAAGAGCAGACCCTGGCAGAGCTGGAGCGCTTTGGTCAGCAATCGAATGGGAAGTACACTCAGATCGCCAAATCATGTACTACCCATTGGGTCAATTTGCGTACGTT
>DCSW01000095.1 GCA_002325825.1 Collimonas sp. UBA1456 | reverse complement strand
CGTTGTCGCCGCGCGGCGACTGGCCAAGTATTGGCGGACGATTGGTAGCGAGCGCGGCATGTCCGGGATAAACTGAGGCGCCGCCGCCAGCGGTTTGGCGTTGCCGATGCTGCTACGGAAAATGTCGGCTTCGTAACGCGCTTCTTGTTCGCTCCGCTTGGCTTCAGCGGCGGTGGCCTAGCGTGTTTCATTATGCGCCTTGGTTTCTTTGCGCAGCAATTTGAGGGCACTGAAGTCTTTGATGGGGCCGGCCATGATTAATGGTGAAAGGCGACGGTGTCAGGCAAGCTACACGTAGTGACAAGATCACATCGATGCCAGTAGCGAAGTAGGCACGCAAGGTTGGCACAACGTGCCCACTCTGCGTCAACCTTGGCCTTCCAGGAAACGCTGCGCATCCAGCGCCGCCATACAGCCGGTGCCGGCGCTGGTGATCGCCTGGCGATAGATATGATCCTGCACGTCGCCGGCGGCAAATACGCCCGGAACGCTGGTCGCAGTAGTCATGCCACCGAAGCCGGTTTTGGTTTTGATGTAGCCGTTTTGCATCTCCAGTTGGCCTTCGAAAATGTCGGTGTTCGGCTTGTGGCCGATAGCGATGAATACGCCTTGCAACGTGATCGACGTGATTCTGCCGTCGGCGGTCGACTTGATGTTGAGGCCGGTGACGCCGCTGGCGTCGCCGCTGACTTCATCCAGCGTATGATTGTACCTGATGACGATCTTGCCTTCCGCAACCTTTACATTGAGGCGATCAACCAGAATTGGCTCGGCGCGAAACTTGTCGCGGCGATGAATCAGCGTAACCTTGCTGGCTATGTTCGACAGATACAGGGCTTCTTCAACCGCAGTATTGCCGCCACCGATGACGGCAACTTCCTGGTCGCGGTAGAAGAAACCGTCGCAGGTGGCGCAGGCCGAGACGCCTTTTCCCATGAATGCTTCTTCCGAAGGCAAACCTAGATATTGGGCTGACGCGCCGGTGGCGATGATCAGGGCATCGCAGGTGTATTCGTCGAAATCGCCGATCAGGCGGAAAGGCTTTTCCGACAACTTTGCTGTGTTGATGTGATCAAAAATGATTTCAGTCTTGAATTCTTTCGCATGCTTGAGCAGGCGTTGCATCAGTTCCGGTCCTTGGACACCGTAGGGATCGCCAGGCCAATTTTCGACATCGGTGGTGGTCATCAATTGACCGCCTTGCTCAGCGCCGGTAATCAGAACAGGGTTCAGATTGGCGCGGGCTGCGTATACCGCGGCGCTGTAGCCGGCAGGTCCGGAGCCGAGGATCAGGACGTGGGCGTGCCTGGTTGGTTTGGTGGTAGTCATTATTGCCTTTGATAACGAATCTGAAAATAATTGCGGGGCAGGGCTGGGTAGCCGACGTAGCGAGGTGAGGTACGTTGTCCCCATGAATAAGACGACGAATACGGATTTAAAGCGGCGGGTAGCGGATAAATATTGTCAAGATTGTCAGGTTGTAGGTAAAAGCTCGATGAGATTATAGTCGAGCTAAGTGCTATGCGTGTAAAGTGCATTAAAAAACGGCGCTTAGTGCGCCGGGTGTGTCATGCTCCATAGTGGGCAGTTGAAGCACCGATTGGTTATACTGGTATTGGGTACATAATTTCAGTGAATTAGACCATTTAAATTCACTGAAATTAACTATGGTCGAATTGAAGTATTAGCGTTTGATGCTGTTAAGATAGAGAGGCTTTTGCAGGGCTATTTAATAATGACTGCAAAGCAATGAAACGATAATAAAGTAGCAATAATGTGTCAACAACGCAGCGACACCAACCGAATTTATGACTAGAACAAGCCAAGTCTATACTCGTAACACCAAACTGCAGGAAGTCCGGCCGCTGCCGAGCCGGTTTGTGCGGCTTTTGTACGAAACGCGCTGGATCATCTTCGCGGTGCTGACAGCCTATCTGGTGATTATTTTTGCCAGTTATTCAAAGCTCGACCCGGGCTGGTCGCGGTCCGGCAGCGGTGGCCATCTGTACAACTGGGGTGGCCGAGTTGGCGCCTACCTGTCGGATCTGATGCTTTTCGTGTTCGGCGCTTCCGCCTGGTGGTGGTGTGCGTTGCTATTCAAGTTTCTGTGGAACGGCTATCGGTATATTTCGCAGCGCTTTCTGGTAGATAACAAGATAGAGCCCGAATATCATCAGGAAGGTCTGATTCGCGGCGCCGGTTTTGTGATGATCATGATTGGTAGCATGGGGCTAGAATTTACCCGCATGCATTGGCTGGCGGATCGGGTGCAATTGCCGCGCGCGCCGGGCGGTGTCCTCGGTCAGTTGATCGGCTGCGGTGCATACTTGTCGCTGGGGTTCGCCGGCGCGACCTTGTTGCTGTTGTTGCTGTTTGTAATTGGCATCAGCCTGTTTTTCCATGTGTCGTGGCTGATGGTGGCAGAGCGCATCGGCGCCGGTATTGAGAACGCTCTGCTGTGGCTAAAGAATTTCTACGTCGCCCGAGAAGGCCGCAAGGTCGGGCAAGTCGCCGCCGTCAAGCGTGAAAAGGTGTTGGTGCAGGAGCGCGACAAGATCGTTGAAGCGTCGTCGATCCGTATCGAACCTCAGATCGTGGCTGTGCCGAAATCAGAGCTGGCCGATAAGAAAAAGCAAACCACGCTGTTTCAGGATCTGCCGGACGCCAATCTACCGCCGTTGTCGCTGTTGGATGAGGCGCCGCTGCAACAGCAGACCGTAAGTGTCGAAACTCTGGAATTCACCAGTCGCCTGATTGAAAAGAAATTGTCCGATTTCGGCGTGCAGGCCAAAGTAGTGGCAGCCTATCCGGGGCCAGTGATCACCCGTTACGAAATCGAACCGGCGACCGGCGTCAAGGGGAGCCAGATCGTCGGTTTGGCACGCGACCTGGCGCGTTCGCTGTCATTGACTTCGATCCGCGTGGTCGAAGTCATCCCCGGCAAGATGTACATGGGCCTGGAATTGCCGAATCCGAAGCGGCAAATCGTGCGCCTGACCGAGATTCTCGGTTCCACGGCTTACAAAGACGGAGTTTCCAACCTGACGATTGCGCTTGGCAAGGATATCGCCGGCCATCCGGTGGTGGTCGACTTGGCCAAGATGCCGCACTTGCTGGTGGCCGGTACCACCGGCTCAGGAAAATCGGTCGGCATCAACGCCACCATCCTGTCGCTGCTCTATAAGTCCGATCCGAATCAGGTGTGTCTGATCTTGATCGATCCGAAGATGCTGGAGCTATCGATCTACGAAGGCATTCCGCATTTGCTGGCGCCGGTAGTGACCGATATGCGTCAGGCCGGACACGCCCTGAACTGGGCGGTACATGAGATGGAACGCCGCTACAAGTTGATGTCGAAGATGGGCGTGCGAAACCTGACCGGCTACAACCAAAAGATCGCCGAAGCCGACAAACGCGAAGAAAAGATTCCGAATCCGTTCAGCCTGACGCCGGATGCGCCGGAGCCGCTGGAGAAACTGCCTACCATCGTCATTATCATCGACGAGTTGGCTGATTTGATGATGGTGGTCGGTAAAAAGATCGAAGCATTGATCGCTCGTATCGCACAAAAAGCCCGTGCCGCCGGTATCCACTTGATTCTGGCGACACAGCGACCATCTGTAGACGTGATCACCGGCCTGATCAAGGCCAACGTGCCTACTCGGATTGCCTTCCAGGTCAGCAGCAAGATCGACTCGCGCACGATTCTCGACCAGATGGGCGCGGAAGCATTGCTCGGCATGGGCGACATGTTGTACATGCCACCCGGCACCGGATTGCCGATCCGCGTGCACGGCGCCTTCGTGTCTGATGAAGAAGTGCATCGGGTAGTTGATTATTTAAAGAAACAGGGTGAGCCGAAGTACATTCCAGGAATATTGGAAGGCGGCGCGCTGGAAGACGTTGCCGACGGCACGGTTGACGGTGCAGCCACCGGCGGCACCGAAGGCGACGAGCTTTACGACCAGGCGGTGGCAGTGGTGCTGAAAAATCGTCGCGCCTCGATCTCTCTGGTCCAGCGTCATCTCCACATCGGCTATAACCGCGCGGCACGCTTATTGGAACAGATGGAGACCAGCCGGCTGGTCTCAACCATGCAGTCCAACGGTAACCGGAAAATCCTGGTGCCGGCTGCGAATGGCAACATAGAGTAATAAACATGCAAAAGAAAATAACCGCCAGTTTGGTTGGTCACAAAAGCAACAATATGTTTGCCAAAATCAAATCAGGTCGCTTGATCGTCGGCCTGTCTTTTTCGATTGTTATGCTACCGTCTTTGGCTAGCGCCAACGTGCTAGAACAGTTCAAGTCGTTCGTCAATGGAGCGCAATCGGCCATGGGCGATTTTTCGCAGCAACTAGTCAAGATCGATGCTGCGACCAACACTCAAAGGGTGTTCAGCACCTCCAGTGGCACCTTTATCTTCGCCCGCCCGGGCAAATTTATCTGGACTTACCAGAAGCCGTATGAGCAGATATTTCAGGTCGACGGTGATAAACTCTACATCTACGACAAGGACTTGAATCATGTCACCACCAAGAGTCTGGGCAATTCACTGGGATCATCGCCGGCAGCGATCTTGTTCGGCAGCAACGATCTGGAAAAAAATTTCATCTTGAAGGAAGGCAAGTCCAAGGACGGCCTGGAATGGCTGGAAGCGACGCCAAAAGCCAAGGACGCCACTTTCGGCCAGATCGGAATCGGCCTGCGCAATGGCTTTCTGGAAGCTATGGAGCTGCGTGATTCATTCGGTCAGGTGTCGCTGCTGACGTTCAAGAACGTCGTCCGCAATCCGATCTTGTCGGTCGGTCAGTTTAAATTCGTGGTACCGAAAAGCGCGGACGTGTTCGATAGTAATTGAGACTAGTCAAGTGGATAGGCACGCGTGCCCACGGGACTTCGGTAACGGCTGAATAAAAAAACGCGTGGCCTAAAAATTAGCCCCCTATATGCCAGTTTCAGGAATTCCAGCTTGTTGGCAACATCGCTTCGTGTCTCATGCTATGGCAGCGGATCCTGCGAACGCGTGACCGGCCGCCACTTACGATGTGCCGCCAGCCAAGCGTTGATTTAGACGAAATGCTGTTACTCATCGGGCGGATCGATTTCATTGTAGATCGGCCTCGACCGGGCATTCCGATATGCACATCGAGCAATCGATGCAGTCATCGGTAACAATAACCATAAAATTCTGTCCTTGGCGGAAATAGTTCATCAGACAGACTTCGACGCAATCGCGTGACAACAAAGGTCATGGTTTGGTGTTGAGGAGGTGATGTAAGTGTTGCTAGTGCATGTGCATCTTGACTGGACAATCGCCAGCGTCAATCTGCGACGACGTTGCAGACACCGCAAATCGACACAGATTCTCTCACAACACGCAGTTCCAGGCTCAAGGACATTGCAATCAACTGCCTGCCATGGCTGTTGCATAGTCTGCTAGACTATCTGTTCTTCAACAAAGTATATTCACCGCCAACGCTTCTGTCCTCATGTCAGATCTGTTCAAAGTAGAGCACACACCGCCGCTTTCAGAAACCTTGTGTCCGGCAACGCTGGACGAAGTCATCGGCCAGAGTCATGTACTCTGGCCAGGCAAGCCGCTGCTGTTGGCTTTTGAATTCGGAAAACTGCATTCGATGATCTTGTGGGGCCCGCCTGGTGTCGGCAAAACGACGTGGCGCGCCTGACCGCAAATGCTTTCAATTGCGAATTCATTACCTTGTCCGCGGTGTTTTCCGGGGTCCAGGACATCCGCGCGGTGATGGAGCGGGCGGAGCAGAATCTCAGCATGGATAGGCACACCATCTTATTTGCGGATGAAATTAATCGCCTCAACAAATCGCAACAAGATTTGCTGCTACCTTATGCCGAATCGGGTCTGTTCACCTTCATCGGCACCACCACCGAGAATCCCTCTTTTGAAGTCAACTCAGCGATGTTGTCGCAGCGCAAGTTTATGTACTGGAATCGTTGACCGATGATGAGCTCGAGCTGTTGCTGATCAGAGCGCAAGAGCAGGCTTTGACGCATCTGGAATTTGACAATGTGGCGGTTAATACGCTGATCGGTTATGCGGATGGGGCGATGCGCGCCGATTTCTGAACCTGCTGGAGCAGGCCAACACAGCCTCTCCAGCGTTGGAAAAATCAACTGTATCACGGCCAAATCTGTGCAGAATGCGTTGACCCTGAATGCGTTTTGTTTCGATAAAAGCAGAGACAATTTCTACGACCAGATTTCCGCTTTGCATAAATCGGCGCGTGACTCGCATCCAGATGCCGCTCTCTACTGGCTGACCAGAATGCTGGACGGTGCCGCCGATCCGCGCGCCATGCAGATTGTGCCAATGATGCGGCGCTGATATTCGAGCGCCTAGGGTCGCCGGAAGGCAAGCTAGCGTTGGGTCAGGCTGTGATCTATCTCTCTGTAGCTCCCAAGAGTAACGCTGGATACAATGTCTATAACCAGACGCGGGCATTTGTGAAGTAAAACAAGTCGCGCGAGGTGCCGATTCATCTGCGTAATGCACCGATCAAGATGATGACGGAGTTGGGCTATGGGCATGAGTACCGCTATGCGTATGATGAACCCAATACTTATGCTGCTGACGAGACTTATCTTCCTGATGGCATAGAAGAACCTGGTTGGTATCAACCCGTTCCTAGAGGATTGGAAGTCAAAATTTCTGGAAAGCTTGCCCTCCTGCGGAACTGGGGATGAGGAAGATGGCGAGTAGAAATTCAAAACGAATTCCGATAAGAATTCTCTGTTGCAATTTCTAAAGTGACTTATAAGAAAACAGATTTATGCCAATCCTTCATTGGGTAGGAATTGGTGCGGTTGTGTTTAGCATATTTACGTCAACAGCTCTAGTATGTATAAGTGTTTCTACATTTGTCGATGCTGTTTTGTTTGCAGTAAGTGCGGACTTTGTCTTTGGTTCGATTTATCCGTGCCCAAGTTGGTAGCGGCATCGGAAATATTGAGATTGATGGTATAAAGCGCCGTGCACCCGTTTGATCGGCGGCTCTCATGATTGTTTTTGGGAGAAGGGGATGCAACACTAAAATTATAGGCACATCGCACGAAAATTAAGGGGGAATCTGGTCAATCGCTCCGGACCGATGGTACTGGTCCACTCGTCAATCAGCAAGTTTGCTGTCA
>DCSW01000054.1 GCA_002325825.1 Collimonas sp. UBA1456 | reverse complement strand
GACAAGAATGGTGCAAACAAGAGCGCACTCGGCAGTAGCCGCAATGGCAACACGCCAAAACGAATCAAGGGCACGCATGTCGAGGTAGAAATACTGACACCACGCCACTGCGATGTCAGTTTCGAGCCGCAACTGGTGCGTAAGCATCAGACTAGACTTACCTGCAAGGATGACCAAATCCTGACGTTGTATGGCAAGGGCTTATCCACGCGTGGAATCGTGCAAACCTCCAAGGAAATATACGATGACGATGCTGATGTGTCTGCTACCCTGATTTCCAGGGTGGCAGACCAGGTGCTAGAGCAAATCACCCATTGGCAATCACGTCCGCTCGATCCAATTTATCCTATTGTTTATTTGGACTGCATCTTCACCAAAATTAGAACGTCCCCTGGAGAGACTACAAGGCAATCACAGCCGACTGGATAAATGTCGACCCAATCGACGGTGCCTTTGATTGGCACCGCCCGATGGCCGTGTTGCTTCGGTACCGAATAGTCGTGAGTGCGTTAACGGACTAGCACTTGTGAGGATACCCGGCTGCTTTGCTTGTGAATGGCGGCATAGGACATTACCGGCAATGGCATCAGCGTCGCCCTGTCGCTGACCGTGCACTGGGCGATGGTATCGGACTGACCACGCAGCCACGGCACGTTGACGTTTGAGACAGCCGACCAGCAACCTGGCATTCAAGGCATCAAAGTTGTCTGCCACTGGCGATGGCACACATGAAGTGTGACATCGTTTTGTGGCCCACCAGTCCTGTCACTTTGCCTTTGTCGTTACCTTTGGCGGGAGGCCCAAATTTGTGATGCAGCACAGCATGGCATGGAATCGATATCGACATGCTGCCTGCCAAAAGAAGGCCCAGCGGGCGGCGACCTGGAAACTGCTCGACAATTCGGCAAGCGGGTTGTCGAGACTGCACAGAAATTCAAGCAATAAGACTGGCATGGTGGCGTCGCTCAGTGTGCGGCGCTATGGATGGCAGGGGCTTCCGTCGCTGTTATCATTTTTTCCGGTACGCAATGCGGGCACGATTTTCCAGCTAGATAACGCGGCGATAACTGCTCGCGTGGCGTCACTACGGCTCGGCAGGCGTAGCATTGTACGGTTGCGGTCTCCTGTAATTGCGGATTAAGCGCTGTGCGATAGTCGAAAACGAAGCAATCGCCGTCATAGTGAGCGCCACCGCATTCTTCGAAGTACTTGAGGATGCCGCCTTCTAGTTGATAGACGCTGTCGTAACCAATATTCTGCATATGGATCGCGGCCTTTTCGCAGCGGATGCCGCCGGTACAGAAGGTGACCACGGTCTTATCTACCAGCGCGTCCTTGTGTTCCGCCAGGGCTGCTGGAAATTCACTGAATCTTTTGATGCGCCAGTCGATCGTATTTTTAAATGTGCCGACGTCGACTTCAAAGGCATTGCGGGTATCCAACATGACCACCGGCTTGCCGTTGTCATCATGACCTTGATCCAGCCAACGCTTCAAGGTTTTGGCTTCAACAGCCGGCGCGCGTCCAAGTTCAGGCTTGATCAGCGGATGCTTCATCGTGATGATTTCAGCCTTCAGCTTGACCAGCATGCGTGTGAATGGTTGCTTTTCAGAATAGCTTTCTTTTACCTCCAAGTCAGCAAAGCGTTGATCCGCGCGCAGCCAGACCAAAAATTGATCGATCTGCTCGCGCAAACCCGCCAAAAATAGGTTAATGCCTTCCGGGGTGAGCAATATCGTACCTTTTAGATGCAATTGCTTACAAATTGCGAGAAATTCTGTATATTTTTCTGATGGATCGTCGAAAGTGACGAATTTATAAGCGGCAATATTGACGTAAAAAGTTCGGGACTGCATGGCTTGTTTATCGGTAAGCTGTTGATTTGTAAGTATTATAAACGCGGCTGAAGGTATTACCCAATTTTGCCGATGGCAGGCGGGGCTGCAGGGTAAAATACTGCCCATGACGACACCACAATTTATCCACCTCCGCCTGCATTCCGAGTATTCCATCGTCGATGGCTTGGTTCGCATCGATGACGTAGTCAAAGCCGCTGCTAAGGATAGCCAGGCAGCGCTTGGCATTTCCGACCTGGCCAATCTGTTCGGCATGGTCAAGTTCTACAAGGCTGCGCGTGGTAAAGGCATCAAACCGATCATCGGCTGCGATGTCTGGATCAGCAACGACTACGATCGCGACAAACCTTCACGCCTTCTGCTGTTGGTCAAGAATCGTAACGGCTATTTGCAGTTGTGCGAATTGCTGTCGCGCGCCTGGCTGGAGAACTTGCATCGCGGTCGTGCGGAAATTCGCGCCGAATGGTTGGCGGAACTGAAGAGTTACACCGAAGGCAACGGTCTGATTGCTTTGTCCGGTGCCCATTTCGGTGATGTCGGCATAGCCATCGACAACGGTAATCTTGAGGTGGCGGAACGCTGTCTGCAACGCTGGACCGCGATTTTTCCTGATAATTTCTATGTCGAGATCCAGCGTGCCGGCCAGCCAAATGTAGAGCTTCATGTGCGGCAGGCGGTGGCACTGGCAGCTAAGGCCGGTGTGCCGGTGGTGGCGACGCACCCGATCCAGTTTTTGAACAAGGAAGAATTCATTGCGCATGAAGCGCGTACCTGTATCGCTGAAGGCGAGATGCTGGCCAATACACGGCGCGTGCGCCATTTCAACGATCAGCAATCGTTCAAGACCCAGGCCGAAATGGCGGCACTGTTCTTTGATATGCCAGCAACATTGCGGAATTCGATCGAGATCGCCAAGCGTTGCAACCTGACGTTGCAGTTGGGTAAGCCCAAGCTACCAGATTTCCCGACGCCAGATGGCATGACAATTGACGAGTTCCTGGTGCAGCAGTCGCAAGAAGGGCTGGAGTTGCGACTGGTGCATTTGTATCCGGACGAAGCCAAGCGCAAACAGCAGCGCCAGCGTTACCAGGATCGACTGAATTTTGAAACCGACACCATCATCAAGATGGGCTTCCCGGGCTACTTTCTGATCGTTGCGGAATTTATCCGTTGGGCTAAACAAAACGGCGTGCCAGTCGGACCGGGCCGCGGTTCCGGCGCCGGTTCGCTGGTGGCGTATTCGCTGCAGATTACCGATCTCGATCCGCTCAAATACAACCTGCTGTTCGAACGCTTCCTGAATCCTGAACGGGTATCGATGCCCGACTTCGATATCGATTTTTGCCAAGAAGGACGTGATCGTGTGATTCAGCACGTCAAGGACTTGTACGGCAAGGATGCGGTTTCGCAGATCGCTACTTTCGGTACGATGGCGGCCAAGGGCGCGATTCGCGATGTCGGTCGCGTGCTTGATTTCGGCTACAAATTTTGCGACGGCATTGCCAAACTGATTCCGTTCAAGCCGGGCAAACATGTAACTATAGCCGATGCGATCCAGGAAGAGCCGATGCTGGCAGAGCGCTTAGAGAGCGAGGAAGAGGTCAAGCAATTGCTCAACTTAGCGCAACAGGTCGAGGGTATCACCCGTAACATCGGCATGCACGCCGGCGGCGTGTTGATCGCACCCGGCAAACTTACCGATTTTTGTCCGCTTTATACGCAGGGCGGCGACGCCGGCATGGTCTCGCAATACGACAAAGACGACATCGAGGCGGTCGGCCTGGTGAAATTCGACTTCTTGGGTTTGACCACACTGACGATCCTCGATCGCGCGGTGCGCCACATCAAGCAGCTTGATCCGGCCATGGCCGATTTCAGTTTGGAGAAGTTGCCGCTCAACGACCGCGCTTCCTATGAACTGCTGACCGCCGCCAAAACAGTCGCCGTGTTTCAGCTGGAAAGTCGCGGCATGCAAGGCATGCTGACCGAAGCGCGCCCCGACCGTTTTGAAGACATTATTGCGCTGGTGGCGTTGTACCGTCCGGGTCCGATGGACCTGATCCCGGATTTCTGCAAACGTAAGCATGGCGAACGCTTCGACTATCCCGACCCACGTACTGAAGGCATTCTGTCCGAAACCTATGGCATCATGGTGTATCAGGAGCAGGTGATGCAGATGGCGCAGGTGGTCGGCGGTTATTCGCTCTGCGGCGCTGACCTGCTGCGCCGTGCGATGGGTAAGAAGAAGCCGGAAGAGATGGCAGAGCATCGCCAGATTTTCCGTGATGGCGCGGCCAAGGGTGGCTTGTCCGAAGCCAAGGCCGACGAGATTTTCAATTTGATGGAAAAGTTCGCAGGCTACGGCTTCAACAAGTCGCACGCCGCCGCCTATGCTTTGCTGTCGTATTATACCGCCTACCTGAAAGCCCATCACCCCGCAGCGTTCATGGCAGCAAATTTGTCGCTGGCAATGGCCGATACGGAAAAGGTCAAGATCCTGGTCGAAGATGCCCTGGACGTCTGCAAACTGACGTTGCTGCCGCCCGACATCAACCTATCGGATTATCATTTTACGCCGGAAGGCGAGCCAGGCAAGAAAGCAACTTTCATCCGTTACGGCCTGGGTGCGGTCAAGGGTTCCGGTCAAAATGGGATCGAAGCGATTATCGCTGCGCGCAAGGAAAAGCCGTTCGTCAATCTGTTCGATTTCTGCTTGCGCATCGATAAGCGTCAGATCAATCGCCGCACCATTGAATCTCTGATCCGCTCCGGCGCTTTCGATTGCTTCAAGGTTGACCGCGCGATCCTGCTGGCTTCGGTTGGCCGCGCGATGGAATCTGCCGATCAGAAACTGGCATCGGCTAACCAGGTCAGCCTGTTCGGTGACGGCGACAGCGACCTCGAAGTGCCGATCGAATACGTGCAGGTCACACCGTGGACTGACAAGCAGAAATTGACCGAGGAAAAGACCGCGCTCGGTTTCTACCTGTCTGGCCACTTGTTCAATGCCTACGCTGCCGAAGCGCGCCGTTTTGCCCGCACGCCGCTGGGCAGTCTGGAACCATCGCGTGAACCACGCACGCTGGCCGGGATTATCTCCGGCTTGCGTGTGCAGATGACGCAGCGTGGCAAGGTGATGATCGTCACGCTGGACGATGGTAGCGCCACAGTCAATGTTACCGTGTACAACGAACAGTTCGAACTGAACAAGGCCTTCTTCAAAGAAGACGAATTCCTGGTCGTACAAGGCAAGGTTTCGGAGGATCGCTTCAATGGTGGCTTACGGGTCTCAACCGAAAAAGTGATGGATATCGCTACCGCACGCACCCAATACGGGCGTCGGATTGTGCTGTCGCTATCATCAGCGTCACAGAAAATGAACGCCGCACAGCTAAAGGATATGCTGTCGTCGCATCGATCCGTCAATGGCTTGCCTATGACGCTTCGTTACACTGGCGAAGGGGTTGCTTGTGAAATATTGCTCGGCGATGAATGGCGAGTGTCTCCTAGCGATGGCTTGCAGATCGCTCTGGTAGAGAAAATAGGCAAGGAAGCGGTCGTTGTGGAGTATTAATGCATCGAATCTCACCTTGTATTTGCTTATTGGTTGTGCTTCCTCATCCTACTTAGCCCTACTGTCTGCGAAAAATTTTCCCATTGTTGTCGAGCGTAAAAAAAAACTTAAAACAGACTGATTTATGACCGCATTTTCCTATACTTCAATTTTCAAGCGCCTGGCAGCATTGCATCGGCCATACAAGAAACGATTGGTCCTGGGACTTCTTGGCATGGTTGTGAGTGCCGCAACGGAACCGCTGGTGGCCTACATTTTTAAGATTCTATTGGATAACGGGTTTGTGGAAAAATCGACATTTCCACTGTGGCTGGTGCCGGTCGCCGTGATTGGCGCATTTGTCGCCCGTGGTGCTTCGACGTTTTTGACAACCTACATGACCAACTGGGTGTCGACTCGTATATTGACGACATTGCGGCAACAAATGTTCGATCGCATTTTGTGTGTATCGATTGATTTTCATGCGACCCATCCGGTTGGTCGCGTGATCAATTCGATCATGTTTGAGGTGCAGCAAATCATCGAAATGATCAGCAAGCTATTTACGTCGATTGTACGTTGCGTGCTGACGGTCGCTGGTCTGTTGGGCTATATGCTGGTTATCAGCTGGAAATTGACGATTGTGGCCTTGGTGTTGATGCCGCTGATGGTCTTGGTTGTGCGTACGACCGCTAAGCGTTTGAAAAAACTCAACAAGGACTCGCTCGACGTCAACGCACAATTGACCCAGGTGATTGAAGAAACCTCGCGTGCGCAACATGTCGTCAAGGTGTTTGGCGGCGAGACGTATGAGCGCAAACGATTCGCGGCATCGGCTGAACATATCCGCCACTACAGCATGCGCATGACTAGCACCTTTGCTGCAACCGTTCCGGTGACGCAAATCATGACGGCTTGCGCGATGTCGGTGATGATTACGATGGGGTTGATGCAAGCGGGTCATGGCCAACTTACCGCGGGCGATTTCGTTTCATTTCTAGCTGCGATGATCGCGTTGCAAGTCCCTCTCAAACAGTTGGCCGAAGTGAACGTCCCACTGCAGCGGGGCATGGCCGCGGCGGAAGCAGTCTTCAAGCTGATCGACAGCCCGATTGAGCGCACCAGCGGCAAACAGTTGATGCGGCGCGCCTTGGGGAAGATCGAATTTTATAACGTTGGATTCTCATATCCTGGCCAGGAAAAACCCGCGTTAAAGGGTATCAATTTGATCGTTGAGCCAGGGGAAACCATCGCCTTCGTGGGCATGTCCGGCGGTGGGAAATCAACGCTGGTGAACTTGATCCTGGGATTTTATTCCGTCACCGAAGGCCGTATCCTGTTGGATGATGTGCCGCTTGAACAGATCTCGCTCTCCAGCTTGCGCAAACAGATCGCCATGGTTAGTCAGAACGTGGTGCTGTTCAACGACACTGTTGCCGCTAATATCGCCTATGGCGACGACTCTCCGGATCGTGGGCACATCGAAGCGGCCGCGAAAGCTGCGTATTTGACGGAGATGATTGCCGCTTTGCCAGAGGGTTATGAAACGCGGATCGGCGATAACGGTTCCCGCCTGTCGGGCGGTCAGCGTCAGCGCCTGGCGATGGCACGCGCCATCTACAAGGATGCACCGATCCTGATTCTGGACGAAGCCACATCGGCACTGGATAGCGAATCGGAACGTGCATTACAGAGCGCTTTGGATCACTTGATGGAATGGCGTACCACGTTTGTGATTGCGCACCGCCTGTCGACTATCGAACTCGCCAGCCGTATTGTGGTGCTTTCCAACGGAAGCATTGTTGAAGTTGGTACGCATAACGAACTGCTCGACAAACAAGGTGCTTATGCAAATCTGTATCGTCTGCAGTTTTCCGGCGAGGCTGTTAACGTAGCGATGTAACGCTGAGATTCTAGATTCTAGAGCGCCCATCGCCTTTGAGATCGTCGACCCGCAGGTCTAAGTCAACACTAAGCGACAACAAAAAAATCATGACAGTACAACTTGTCCCCATCGCAACACTGAAAAAATCAGACAAGATATTATTCATCGCTCATCTCGCGCTTGGTGATTTCACCTATCTGCAGAATTTTTTCAGGGCCTTTTCGCAAGCTTTCCCGCATATCGAGATCCATATCTGGGTGGACGAAGTGCGGCGCACAGACAACCCGGCAGCATGGCCTTACCTGAAGAAATATGCACTGTACGACTGGTTGACGGAGTGTCCGTTTGTCGCCAGGATTTATCAGCAGACTTATAGCCCGGCGTTGTTTCAGCAGTCGATTGTCGAGGCGCAGCAGCAGGGCTATCTGTTGGTTGTTTCGTTATCGACCCTACGGCCGCCGATGTATGCCGCGCTAGCGCGGCAGATCAGTCCGCACGGTTTCGTGGCTGGCATGAAGAAGCCCGTCGGTATCCTGGCCTTCAATCAGCGTCGCGCTTATCGCCAACTGGACGTTGCGCTTGATCCGGACAGCGGGGTGCGTGCTGGTATGCATATCAGTGACGTTTATGCCAGCTGGTTCCAGAAATTGTTTGGTATCGTCACTATGCCATCTTCGCGTTTCCCTTTTGTAGATATTCCTGCACGTTGGCAGCAACGTGCCAAGGATCAGTTGAAAGAGTGGGGCTTCAAATACCATAGGCAGCGATCTGCCATTGAAGGCAAGCTGCTGTTCATCAATCCCTACGCCAAGACCAAGAAACGCTGCTGGCCGCTGAAGCGCGTTGTTGAGTTGGTGGCTGCGTTGAATAAATTGGAAGCATGGCACGGTGCGCATTTCATCGTCAATGTCGTACCCGAAGAAATGGCGAAAGCCAAGACATTCTTCGAGCAGCATGCTCCTGGGAAGATCCGCTTGTTCAGTGCGCAGGAGAACTTCTTCCAGCTGCCTGCAATTCTACTGGAATGCGACCTGATCGTATCGGTTGATACAGCGGTGATGCATCTGGCCAATGCGGTCCACGTTCCGGTGGTTGCTTTAGTGCGCCAGAAAAATCCTGAATGGGTGCCGGTTGACCATGAGCATAGTGTCGTGATCACGGCCGCAAATCGCCGTGACTGGGTAAAGGCGATTACCGTGACGCAGGTTACTGCAGTCTTGAGTCTGCAATAGACGACTCTGGTGTTTCTATTTTTCCTTCTTGCATTTCCTGTCGCCACTGCAGGACGATATCCGCGACCGTTTCGGGTTTGATACTTGCCATACAGGCGCAACTGTCGGCCTTGCTGTCGATGCAACCAGGGCAGCTCACTTGTAGCGACAGTGTTTGCGCACGGCGACCTAACGGCGCCCAGCGGCCTGGGTGCATCGGCCGAGTAGGCGGGAATAAACCGAGCGTGTGCTGGCCTATCACCGCCGCCATATGCAGCGGGCCGGTACCGCTTGCGATCAAGCCATCGGCTCTCTTGATGAGCGAACTCAACTGATCCAGCGTGAACTTGCCGCATAGATTGCTGACGTTCTGCTGCTGTAATAATTCAGTCGCATGTTCTTCCAGCCATTTTCCTTCCGCCGGACTGCCTGTCAGCCACAAGCGGATATCGGGATATTGACGCAACTGCTTAGCTAGCGCGGTGAAGTGACTAATTGGCCATTCGCGGCCGTGACCATTTGACTTGGTGTGCATGATCAGATTGAACAAATGGGCATTGAACAGCTGGTCAATTTCAGGGACGTGGGGAATATCGAAATCGTATAGCTTGATAATTTCCGGCAAATCTGGAATGGTCTTGAGTCCAAAAGGACGCAAGAATTCGAAGTTGAACTGCGCTTCATGATACGCCGAATTGCCTTTCTTGAAATACACCCGGCGATTGCAATACAGCATGTTGTACAGCTTGTGGCGTGCATTGCCGATGCGGTTGCGGATGCGCGCCTTGAACGCGATAACCGCCAGGCACTCAAGTGGTTGTGCCAGGATGATGGTGTCGACGTTGGCCTTGGCAAAATAGGCGGACGGATCTTCGAGGAAGTTTTCGATCTCCACCACTTCGTCTATGTTACGGCAATACCTAACCACCGGTGCCGCATAGCTGCGACACAGGAAGCTGATTTTGAGCGCTGGGAAATGCTGCTTCAGATAAGCCGCAATCGGCAGCGTAAGGATAACGTCGCCGATATTGTCGGTACGGGATATCAAGACATGCGAACTGTTTATTGCCATTGTTAGATTGGTGGAAACTATATAGGGACAATACGTTACTGAAATTGTAACCGGACGGCGAGGTGGCCGGTACGATTATTATTTCCGGTTACCTGTTGGGCCATTATCTCGCCGCAAGGTATTCCACGTACCACTTGAAACTGGCAAATACTTGCCTGCGTTTTCATCAAATTGCGTGATGCGTGCAGACACCAGTTGTTCCAGGGCTTGACGGCGCCGGCACAGTGAAAAAAGACAATCGCGTCGATATCTTGCATCTGGCGCTGGTCTTTTTTTAGGTCATGGATTGGATCGTGGAGGAAATTCTATTTGCGGTCGAAGTACTTGATCTGACCTTCCAGTATGATATTAAGCTCATCCTGAGCCGGAAAGCGGTGATCTTTGTAATTTTCCAAGATCGCGTGAATAGTTAGCTCTGTGATTTCTTTCGCCAACCAGGTATCGACGTTCATGTACATGAAGCCAGAATTGAAGTATTTTTGCAATGACAACTGAAAGGCGACGCGACGGCGGTGGGTGGTCTCGGCGGCGTCCGGTAAGATGGTCGCGGCATTCTCGCCAAACTCCATCGGCAGCAGCTCTGCCATGCTATCGATGCACAAGATATCCGCGTCCAGATATAGAACCTTGTCGGCGATGCCTTTCGGCGTCGACGGAATCAGCAGTCGGGTGAAGATCGTCGGTGAATAGTAGGAGAACTGCGAGATGTGCACGAACGGTGTGAAATACCACTAGATCGATGATGCGAATGTGCGTTTTCAGATCGTAAACTTGTCCCAAGTTTCTTGAGGCGCTTGCGATTGTCGTCCGACAGAAAAAATGCGAATACGTGGAAAGTAAATGCCACATCTGGGCTGTTATCGATGATCGAAGGTAATGATCGCGCCCATGCTCAGGAAATAGTGATCGTCGACGCGGAAAGCGATATGAAAAGACGTGTCGACATGTCTTTTCTCTGTGTTGTGGAAACTTGATCCGAAGAACTGTGCATTTGTCTATTCAAAACCTTACATGATAATGATGTCGTATTTCTCTTGCGAATAAGTCGTTTCCACTTGCAGCGAGATCGGCTTACAGATGAAGTCGCCCAGCATCGCTAGATACTGGGATTCTTCTTCCAGGAACATGTCGACCACTACTTGCGAGGCGAGTATGCGGAACTCGCGCGGATTGAACTGTTTGGCTTCA
This sequence comes from Collimonas sp. UBA1456, assembly GCA_002325825.1. Lineage (GTDB taxonomy): Bacteria > Pseudomonadota > Gammaproteobacteria > Burkholderiales > Burkholderiaceae_D > Collimonas. Next base: position 13,661 of record DCSW01000054.1, on the reverse strand, counting down.
CGCAGCACTTCGCGCAGGATTTCGTAGCAGATAGTGCGCGCAGTCTTGACCTGACCCGTGCCGTTGCAGGCCGGACAAGGCTCGCATAGTATATGAGCCAGCGATTCGCGGGTGCGTTTGCGGGTCATTTCGACCAGGCCCAGCGCAGAAAATCCCGATACCGATTTCTTGGTGCGGTCGCGTAGCAGAGCCTTGTGCAATTCTGCCAGCACTGTGATCTTGTGCTCGGCATTCTCCATGTCGATTAAATCGAGGATGATGATGCCGCCCAGATTACGCAAGCGCAGCTGGCGTGTAATCGCATGAACCGCTTCCAGGTTGGTCTTGAAGATGATGTCGTCGAAATTTCGGCCATTGACAAAGCTGCCGGTGTTGACGTCGATCGTCGTCATGGCCTCGGTCTGGTCGATGATCAGATAGCCACCGGATTTGAGCGGCACGCGACGGTTCAGCGCTTCCAGTATTTCTTCCTCTACCCCATAAAGGTCGAACAGCGGACGTTCGCCGGTATAGTGCATCAGACGCGCGGTGACCGACGGCGTGTAGCCTGCCGCGAATTCCTGCAGCTTGATGAAATTTTCGCGCGAATCTATCTGAATCTTCGACGTTTCATCATTAACAAAATCGCGCAGCACGCGTTGCACCAGGCTCAGGTCCTGATGCAGCAGCATCGGCGCCGGGCAAGATTTGGCCAACTGGGTGATTGAGGACCAGGTCTTGCGCAGATATTCGATATCCATTTGCAGATCAGCATCCGACGCTTCTTCTGCCATGGTGCGGATGATGAAACCGCCTTTTTCCTCTGGTGGTAGCAGCTTGTGCACTTTACTTTTCAGCAGCTCGCGTTCGGCTTCATTTTCGATCCGCTGCGAAATGCCGATATGGCAATCTTGCGGCAAGTATACCAGCATGCGACCAGCGATCGAGATTTGTGTCGACAGTCGCGCACCCTTGGTGCCGATCGGGTCCTTTACGACTTGCACGGTGAGCAATTGACCCTCGTGCAGCAGCTTTTCAATCAGCGTTTGCTGCGCCGCTTGACCATCGTGCGGGCGGGTTTCCCAGATATCGACGACATGCAGGAATGCAGCACGCTCCAACCCGATATCGATAAAAGCCGATTGCATGCCCGGCAGTACACGCATCACCTTGCCCGAGTAAATGTTGCCGGCCAGGCCACGCGACAAGGTGCGTTCGATGTGCAATTCCTGCACGGCACCCTGGAAGATCAGCGCGACGCGGGTTTCCTGGGGGGTGATGTTGATGAGGATATCTTCGCTCATAGAATGAGGACGCTTGCCTGTTGTAATAGTTGTGCGGTTTAGAAAATTGATAAGCCCATGATTCCGGAATGGCTGCCGCGGATGCTTTCGATGAAAATTGCTGCCGGTCCCTGGATGCCATAGCCGCCCGCCTTGTCGTACGGCTCGGTGGTGTCGCAGTAAGCATCGATCATGGCGTTGCTCAATTTCTGGAATAGGACATCGGAAATCTGTGTGAGTTGCCAGGATTGTTCATGGTAGATGATCGCAACGCTGGTCAGTACCTGATGCGTGCGGTCCGATAGCAAGCGTAGTATCTCTACGGCTTCAGGTTTGTTGGCCGGTTTGCCGAGGATTTTTTTATTTATCGTAACGGTGGTGTCGGCGGCCAGGATCGGGCGCGCCAGCATGCTGCGCCGGGCGTATTTTTTCTATCGTGACACGGGCGCTATATGCCTGCGGCGCTTCGTCTTGCAATACCTCTTCGCCGACATCGGGACCGCGCGGCGTTTGGTCGCGCAGCAACATTAATTCAAAATCTACATCGATCTGCGGTAGCAATTCACGCCGGCGCGGACTTTTCGAAGTAAGGTAGATTTTCTGGAAAGGATTTTTCATTGCTGACTTTACGGCAAATATATCGTCGAATGATTTCAGCGATTATTACAGAGATATGCGGCGATCGGGGCAATATTATCTACTGCCAAGCGTCAATTTAAACCCGATGATAGGGATGATTCTGAATAATTGACCAAGCCCGGTAAAGTTGTTCCGAAAGTAACACTCTCGCCATGCCATGCGGTAAAGTTAGGCTGGAAATGCGCAGCAGGCTGTCAGCCTTGACTTTGAACTCGGGATCGAGGCCATCGGTGCCGCCGATGATGAACGCAACGTCGCGTCCGTCTCGTTGCCATTGCGTTAGCTGCTGCGACAGCTGGACGCTGGTGAGGTCCTTACCGCGCTCGTCGAGGGCGACGACGCGCACGCCTTTCGGCAGGACCGCCTCAATCCGGCTGCGCTCCAGTGCCATGGCAGAAGCGGACGTGTTGCTGCCGGAGCGTTCTGCGGGTTTGATTTCCTTGAGGACGATGCGGCAATCCGGCGGCATGCGCTTCGCATACTCGCTGAATCCGGCTTCTATCCATGTCGGCATTTTGTGGCCGACCGCAGCGATGATGAGCTGCATGGTGGAGGCTGTTGAAACAGCAGCTTATTCAGCTGCTTTGGTTTTTGTCGGAACGCGATTGAGAGCTGGTTTCTTGGCCGGAGCCTTCTTGGTCGCGGCGGCCTTTTGGGGTGGCACTGAACTCTTTGCCGGCGCCACCTTGATGGTTTTACCGACTGCTTTCTTGGCGCCGTCAGTTTCTACCTGTTTCTTGCACGCCGGCGTTCTTTTCGAGGTGTCATCTTCCAGCTTCAAGGTCTGCGACGTGGTCAAATGGCGCGAAATCTTTTTCGGGGCTTCTTCTTCAGCAGCAGTGCGGGTCGATATGCGCTTGCCGGCGTAAAACTCGACTTCCTTGTCGCCCCAGATTTCTTCCAGACGATAGTAGGCGCGGATTGCCGGCTGCATGATGTGAACCACCATGTCGCCCATGTCGACCAGTACCCATTCGCCGGTATCTTCACCCTCGATACTAAGGATGTTGCCCCCATTTTCCTTGACCTTGTCGCGCACTGATGAGGCTAGTGCCTTGGTCTGACGATTGGAGGTGCCCGAAGCAATCGCGATACGGTCGAACAAACCGGTCAGGTGAGTCGTGTCGTAGACGCGGATGTCTTGGGCTTTGATGTCTTCGAGCGCATCGATGATGAGACTTTGTAGTTTTTTGATATCCATTTAATTTTTATAGAGATGATGTTGTGCAATATAGTCCAGTACAGCCGCTGGGACCAGCGTATCGGGTCTTTTTGAGTTGTGCAGCGCAGCACGAATTTCTGTTGCAGAAACATCTACAGCCAGATTTCTTGCCAGATAGGTCGCGCCATGCGCTCTGTGGCGAATTTGCTCAGGAGTTGCGGCGCGGCATGTAAATGCGCGCGTGACCTCGTCTGTCACTTTTGATTCATCCATGGCGAAACCGGGGCGCGAGGCCACGCCTAAGTGGGCGTAGTCAAACAGTCGGTCCCAGCCTTGCCAGGTATTCAGGTACTGCAATTGATCCGCGCCCATCAGGAACACGATCGAAGCCCGCGGGCCCCACTCGCTACGTAGTGCCTGCAGCGTGTCTATGGTATAGGTTGGGGTCTGGCGCCGTATTTCCTGCTGGTCGATGACCACCAGCGCGCGTTGCTGGCAGAATGCAAGCCGGATCATCTCGACCCGCTGTTCCGCATTAGCTTCCAGCCCGTGCTTTTGCCAGGGATTACCGGCCGGGATGACGCGTAATTCATCCGGAGTCAGCAGGGTTATAAAATATTTCGCAAGTGCAACGTGGCCATTGTGCACCGGATCGAAACTGCCGCCGAGCACTGCGATGCATGGCCGCGAAGTGTGATTGGATGTCATTGCGAACTGCTCATCAAATCCACTCGCGATGGACTAGAAAATCGGAATAAAGCTTGGCTTCCGAACTGCCGACGGCCGGTTGCCAGTCGTAGCGCCACTTGACCACAGGCGGTAGCGACATCAGGATAGATTCGGTGCGCCCTCCTGATTGCAGACCGAACAAAGTGCCGCGATCATACATCAAATTGAATTCGACATAGCGTCCGCGGCGATATGCCTGGAAATCCCTTTCGCTTTCACCGTAGATAATATCCTTGCGGCGTGCTAGGATCGGCGTGTAGGTCGGGATGAAGGCATTGCCGACGCTTTGCATCATGGCAAAGCTCTGTTCAAAACCTAATTCATTGAAATCATCGAAGAAAATGCCGCCGACGCCACGCGGTTCCTGGCGATGCTTCAGGTAAAAATAATCGTCGCACCATTTTTTGAAACGCGGGTAGAGCGCGCCGTTGCCATGTTTGATCGCTATGCCGTCGAACGGCATCAGCGCATCGCGGCAACCGCGATGGAAGTGCCCGACATCTTCAGTAAAGCCGTAATACGGCGTCAGGTCGATGCCTCCGCCGAACCACCACACCAGCTCCTGCCCCTCCGCCGAAGCGATGAAGAAGCGCACGTTCATGTGTACGGTCGGCGCAAACGGATTGCGCGGATGCATGACCAGCGACACGCCCATCGCTTCCCACTGGCGACCGGCAATTTCAGGACGGTTGGTGGCTGCCGATTGCGGTAGGCTCTTGCCCATGACATGCGAAAAGCTGACGCCGCCGCGTTCCAGTACGTTGCCTTCCGTTATGATGCGCGAGATCCCGCCTCCGCCTTCGGCACGCTGCCATTGATCGCTGCCGAACGGCTTGCCGTCCATCTGCTCGAGTGCGGCGACGATGCGTGTCTGCAGGTCGAGCAAGTAAGACTTGACGGCATTAGTCGGGCTATCGGGAGTGATGTTTGCGCTCATCGTGCTGGAAAAATAAGAAATAGGATGCAAACTTTTTTTGAAGTCAAACACATGGGGATGCTGAGATAAGTCCGATAACGTCTAGGCTGCAAATTGCCCCCTTGTTCGCGGGAATGACGGAGAAACAATTCAATTTAGTCAGACGGATTCAGGCATGCTTCTTTAATGCCCGCCAGCCGATGTCGCGACGGAATTGCGCGCCGCTGAAATGGATCTCGTCTACCACGTTGTAGGCTTGCTTCTGTGCCATTTTGACGCTGTCGCCCAGGCCGACCACGCATAGCACTCGGCCGCCTGAGGTTTTCAGGTGCTCGCCGGTAAATGTGGTTCCAGCATGGAAAGTCACGCTATCGGTGGTTTCCGCGGGAATTCCGAAGATCAGGTCGTCCTTGCGGGGTGCGTCCGAATCCGGATAGCCGGCCGCGGCCATCACGACGCCGAGCGCGGTGCGGCGATCCCATTCCAGTTCGATGGTGTCGAGCGTGCCGTTGACAGCATGTTCCATCACCACCAATAGGTCAGTTTTCAGGCGCGCCATGATCGGCTGGGTTTCCGGATCGCCCATGCGGCAATTGAATTCTAGTGTCTTTGGATTGCCATGATCGTCAATCATCAGCCCGGCATACAGGAAGCCGCTGAACGGGATGCCGTCCTTGGACATACCTTGTACGGTCGGGGTAATGATTTCGCGCATCACGCGGGCGTGCAGCGCAGGAGTGACGATCGGCGCAGGCGAATACGCGCCCATGCCGCCGGTGTTCGGCCCCTGGTCGTCGTCCTTTAGGCGTTTGTGGTCTTGGCTGGTGGCCAGTGGCAGGATGTTTTTACCATCGACCATGACGATGAAGCTGGCTTCTTCACCGGCCAGGAATTCCTCGATCACCACGCGTGCGCCGGCATCACCGAGACGATTGTCCGACAGCATCATGTCGACTGCAGCCTGTGCATCTTCCAGATTCATGGCAACCACCACCCCCTTGCCGGCAGCTAGGCCGTCGGCCTTGATAACGATTGGTGCGCCTTTAAGCTCGATATACTGGTGTGCGGCGTCGACATCGGAGAAAGTCTGATATTCAGCTGTGGGGATGTGGTGCCGCCGCATGAACGACTTAGCGAAATCCTTGGAGCTTTCCAGTTGCGCCGCTTCACGCGTCGGCCCAAAAATTTTCAAGCCGCGGTCGCGGAAAATGTTGACGATGCCGCTCGCGAGCGGCACTTCCGGTCCGACCACGGTCAGCGCGACATGTTCGCGCTCGACAAAGTCGGCCAGTGCCGACGGATCGGTAATATTGATGTTTTTCAGTCGTTGATCAAGTGCCGTGCCGCCGTTGCCGGGGGCAACGAAGACGGTTTGCATGCGCGATGATTGGGCGATTTTCCACGCCATGGCATGCTCGCGGCCGCCAGAGCCTACTACCAAAATTTTCATATGAACCTGTATCAGTCTTCGATTACTGCGTTGCTATAAATTCCTTGTGCATCGTCCAGATTTTTCAGGGCGTCGAGCAGTTTCTGCATCTTGATTGCATCGCCGCCTGTAAATACAGTTTTCGTGGCTGGTTTCATGATGATTTCCGTCACTGCAGCAGTGGAGCCAGCCTTTTCCAGGTCTTATTCCAATGCTGCAAAATCGTGTGGGGCGCAAATGACCTCGATACCGCCTTCGTCGTCGGTAATCACGTCTTCGGCACAGGCTTCAAGCGCCGCTCCCATTAACGTATCTTCATTGGTGCCGGGAACGAACAGCAACTAGCTCCAATGCTTGAACATGAATGCTACCGAATCCTCGGTACCCATGTTGCCGCCGAACCTGGAAAAGCGTGGCGGACTTCGACTACAGTGCTGACTCTATTCTCAGTCATGCAATCGACGATGATCGCGGCGGCGCTGATGCCGTAGCCTTTGCAGCGTACTTCTTCGTAGTTGATGCCGGTCCGGGCTGCCGCTGTCGCGCTTGGCATCGGTGGCGACAACTTTTTGTGTTTAATATTGGCCTATTTTTTTTGATGGTTCTTTCTTGCTTTAATTAACTATAATAAAAGTACAATTTTACCATATTGCTCTTGCTTGAAATCCTCTGAAGGATTTGGTTAATTGTCAAGGGTGTATCACCGGCGGCACCGGCAAGACCGTGACCTTGCAGACGCTCCCGAAAGTTCTTTCGGATAGCAGCGTGCCGATCTTCATGGCCGACGTCAATGGTGATTTATTCGGCATGGCTAAGGCCGGCGCCGCTTCGGTCAAGCTCAAGTGGCGTCTGGATGGGCTCGGCATCGCCGGTGACCTTCTGGGATGTCTATAGCCAGCAAGGTCATCCGGTACGGGCCACCATACCCGATATGGGACCGTTAATGTTGGCGCGGGTGATCAACCTGAACGACACGCAGCAAGGCGTATTGCAACTGGTGTTCAAGATCGCCAACGATAACGGCTTGCTGCTGCCAGACCTGAAGGACCTGCGGGCGATGTTGTAGCATGTCGACAAGAACGCCGCCAGTTTCCAGATCGAATACGGCAATATCTCGGCCGCCAGCATCGACGCTACCCAGCACGGCCTGATCGGCATCGATCAGCGAACAAAGCGGCGAACAGTTCTTCGGCGAGAAGATGCTCAATATCGACGATCTGATTCAGGCAGACGGTAGCGGCAAGGGCGTGGTGGATAATCTGGCGGCAGACAAACTGATGAATGCGCCGCGCTTGGATTCAACCTTTCTGCTTTGGATGCTGTCGGAATTGTTTGAACGCCTACCGGAAGTCGGTGACCTCGACAAGCCGAAATTGGTATTTTTTGACGAAGCGCACCTGCTGTTTATCGAGGCACCGAAGCTGCCGCTACAAAAGATCGAACAGGTGGTGCGCCTGATCCGTTCCAAAGGCGTGGGCGTGTTCTTCGTTACGCAAAATTCGCTGGACATTCCCGACACCGTTCTCGGCCAGCTAGGCAACCGCGTGCAGCACGCATTGCGCACTTCGAGGTTTCCAGCACTTCCTTGATCGGGCCAGTAAATTTGACGCTGGCCAGATAATCACTACCGAAGATCTTGATATCCATCAATTCACCGTCCAATTGCACCACATCTGTGTTGTTCGGCGAAGCGCCACGTTACCGCAATTACAGGCGTAGTTCGCCAGACATTTCCGACGTGGTGAGTTTGCGGATGTCGTTGATATCGGCCTTGTCCCACCCTGCTTGCAGGTGGATGAAATAAGTCTTGGTGCTTCGCACGAAGCCAGGCACATCAAAATTGACAGGAATATCCCACGGTACGCTGCCGCCTGCGGTTGCCGCCGCACCTTTTAATTCCAAAGGTTAGAACGATGGCGCGCTGTTGATGCGGGAGCCGATCTTAGGGGTAAAGTCGGACGCTTTGTTATCAAAATTTGGCACCGTTGCATTGGTGCCGGAATGAGCGACCGACGCCGGCGTATCGCCTTCGTTCTTGCGCATTACCATTCGCACAACAACAATCACCGAACCCGCTAGCAAGGCTATCATCAGGAACGAACCAGGCAAGCCACCCAAACCGAAGGGCTACATCAATGCGCCGGGGCCGAAGCACAGCAAGGCGTCGCCCCAAATACCTTTCCATTGGCTGGCAGGTTTCGGCGGAATCGATTGCGGCGTAGCGGCGGAGTCGCTGGCCTGGCTTGATTGGCATTGCCGAAATTCTGCGTCGGTTAACTTGGCATCTGCCGCGAAATGCAGAACGATTGCTTGTCGAACAAGCCGCCGCCATCCAGACGACGTGCATCGGTGTTAGATATTGTCATCGATAAAGTGGCGCCTACCATCAGCAGCATAAATTTCTTCATGCAAACTCCTACATCCTACAGTTTGATACCGGTATGCAAGGCCGCCACACCGGCAGTTAAATTGAAATACTCAACCCGTTCCAGACCGGCATCAGTCATCATCTGTTTCAAGGTATCCTGATCAGGATGCATGCGGATCGATTCCGCCAGGTAACGATAGCTTTCAGAGTCATTGGCAATTTTCTTGCCGAGCCATGGCAATACGGAGAACGAATACACATCGTAAGGCCTCTTCAGCGGCCTCCAGACTTTCGAAAATTCTAGCACCAGCAGCTTGCCGCCGGGTTTCAGCACGCGCCGCATTTCGGCCAACGCCAGGTCCTTGTGGGTCATGTTGCGCAAGCCGAAGGCGACCGATATACGGTCGAAATAGTTGTCAGGAAACGGCAATTTCTCGGCGTCGCATAACGAAATTGGGATGGATAGGCCGTTATTCAAGAGACGATCACGACCGACGCGCAACATCGATTCGTTGATATCGGTCAGCCAAACTTCACCGCCAGGACCGACGCGCTTGGCGAACGCCTTGGTCAGATCGCCGGTACCGCCAGCAATATCGAGCACCTTGAAACCAGGACGAATTGCCGCCTGGACAATCGTGAAAGTTTTCCAGATGCGGTGCAAGCCAGCCGACATCAGGTCGTTCATGACATCGTATTTGCCGGCTACCGAGTGAAAAACTTCGGCTACTCTGTGGACTTTATCGTCCTCGGAGATGATTTTGTAACCGAAATGCGTGGTGTTGGTCATTGTTGGCAACCTTGTTTGGCAGATCTCCATTATACAAGTTCCAGTAAGGGTTGCTGAACCAGCTATACGCTGTTTTTACAAAGTCGCCCAACGCGGCTTTTAGGACCTGTCGGCCTTACCGGGAGCATTCGTTAGTTTACTTAAGATCTGGTCCAGCAACCAAGGCTAGCGATCCTGATCTTCTGCCAACTCTTTGCGGCGAATCGAGTTGCGTACCACCAGGGAACAGCGGTAACGCAAAAGCTTCTGCGGAAAATGGCACCAAGGACTAGTGGCCAGCGGACTGCGACTCCAGGGGTTATTGGGATCTAGCATCAGCGACCACAACAACTGGTCGCCCATGTAGCCCGGGCCGACGCCGTTGCCGGAGTAGCCAAAACCGTAGGATACGTTCGGCATGTCGTTCAGCCGGCCAAAGAATGGCAAGCCGGTCACCGAACGCTCGGAAGGCCTATTCCACCTGGCGGTAATCGGCACCCCGGCCAACGTCAGGAAAAACTCATGCAAGCTATGCTTGAGTTGCTGCTCGTAGGGCGAGCATTGGTCGAAGACCGGTAGGATGCGGCCGTGCCAAGCAAAGGTGTTGCCTCCATTGACCATCATCAGGCGACCGTATTCGGTGATACGATAGTAAAATACGAAAGTGCGTAAATCGAGCGCTGAGACGCTATCCTTCAGGCCGATTCGCTGTAACAGCCCGGGATATTTCTCGGTGATCACCATGTCGCTCGACACCACCAGCGTGCGTTCGAACTGCGGGAAGTGAATTGCCATCCAGGCATTGATCGCCAGGACCATCTTGCCGACCAGCGGCGAGTCATCGGGGGTATGCAGTGTGACCATCGGCCCCGGCATGAACGATAGCATCGACGTGCGCTCATAAATTCGGATGCCAATTTCGATCGCCACACGGCGTAATCCGCGCATCAGCTTGCATGGGTTGGCGGTCGCCGCCATAGGTTAAAACATGCCGGACAAATCACGCGCCGACCCGGAGCGCTGCTGCACCTCGGCATCCGGCAACGCGTGGTAGGGACCTGATGCCGCGCCGATTCAATTCATCCAGCACCGGATCCAGAGAGCCCACCACTGCGCTTTGGTGGTGGCGGCGTAGAGTGTGCCATCCTGACGGAGCTTGAAGTTGATCCGGTGGGGTGGTTACAGCAAAAATCGACGATATGATTGACCGCCTGTTCCAAGGCTTGCACCAGCTGCATCTCTTCTGCTTCGCCAAACAATCTGCTCAATGTAAAGAACCTGATCGACCCAGTCAGCAGGTAGCTGCCGCCGATTATGCCGACATCGGTCCTTCTGCTAACCTTGGAATGCGGGGGGGGCAATCCGCCGTCGTTGAATGGGACGTTTTCCAGCAAGAATGGGCGCATGGGGTATCTATCATAGATTAAAAGGAAAATGACAAATTATGCCGGGAACTGGTTCGGGCTTTAACTCACTTCTAATGAGTCGTTCCCACGAACGCGGGAACGACTCATGCCTTAAAAATCTATGCAGATGCCAACGCACAGACAGACATCACCTCGACAAAGTGCAGCAAGCCGGGCGTCACCATGCCGTCAACTCTGGCCTGATCGTCCCACAGGCGCAACCTGATGGCATCGGCGGCGTAAGGACGGGCAATGACTCAATCGCATCAGCAGCGCTAAACAGGCCACCCTGCAATTCCAGGCTACGCCTGGATTCCTCCGACAAACGCCCCAGCAACCGACATCGGTGGCGCACAAATAACGCTTGGCGTCGACGTACAAACGAATCGGCTCCAGCACTGCGGGATTGAACGACCCGCGCAGGTACGGTATCGCAAAATACTGATGCGTATCGTCAACGCCACGTGCGGAAGGCGTTTCGCCTTGTGGATTGAGCCTGTGATCGAGATCTTGCGGCAACGCGGCGTAGCACCGGATTGCTCGGCCAGCGTCGCCGATTGCAATGCACGTACTGCAGTTGATTGACCGGTTCGTCACTATACATCCGATGGCCACCCTGATAGAACAGATCGCGAATTTGTGGGGGTGCTCAGCACGCTTACTATCCAATCAGTTCCAAAGTAGTGAATAGGTTTTGGTGTTGCAGAGAAGCTTTTCATCGCTTCCTGTACGCCTTCCGTGTGGCGTAGATCGGGATCTTTGATGCCGCCGAATGGTGTCAGCTCCAGGCGATAAGCGGGAATTTCGCGGACGTTGACACTGCCGACCTGCAACTCGCCGATGAAACGCGTGATGTAATCGAGGCCATTGATGCAGACCGACGAGGACAAACCGTAAGGCGTTGAATTCGAGATGCGAATCGCATCGGCGACATCGAGCCAAAAGTCTCTTCGGCCATCAGTTGGCAATCGGTAGGCACATGGTCCAGCACGGTCGGCGAATACAGCGCGCCATCGCGCAGATTGTCGAACAAGAATTTAGCGCCGCGCTGGTGGGTGTCTTTGACTTTTGCTTCGAATGCGCTGGCGGAACGGATGTCGATGACGGTATCCATGTCGTTGTTGATGCCCCTGGTCTTACTCAGCAACAGTTGGACAAATTTGTCCACCACCGCCTGGTGCACGATCATGTGTTTGACCGCAGTGCAGCTCTGTCCGGAATTTTTGTACGAACCCGGATACCGCCAATGTCGCTGCCTCATTCAGATCTGCATCTTCCATCACGAGGATCTGATAGTTCCCTTAAAGCTACAGTATCTGCTGTTTTTAGACGGCCTTGTGGCGATGTATTTATCAATCGGCACGCCGCCGGTGAAGGTCACCAGATCGACATCTGGGTTGATCGGCATCTCGTCGGCGATTTCCGCTAGACCGGCTTCGTACACATACGAATCGGTGATCGGCAAGATGACGCGAGCTCTCTCGACGCCGATCCTGGCATCCAGCACGTTCTGCAGATAGATCACGTTTGGCTGGCCGGCTCTGTCGATCTTGGCGTTTATGCTATGGTCGGCAGTCAGGCCGATCACGGTGCCGAGCGTATCGAGTTAGGTCAGATTATAAATTCCACGAGAATAATGTACCGGAAAGCGTACTTAGACCGGCCATGAATGGCGTGTTAAAAGTGTACCAATCCTTTCTACTTGTCTTATGTACCTTCAGGTACATAAGACAAGTAGAAAGGATATTTACCGTGGACTTATACGACAAAGTATGTCGGGCCGTGATGGTCGAGAACAAATTGGCTACCAGCAGGAAACAGCAACAGCGCAATGCCAAATCGAACATCTCCTCTGAAAAAAAGGGGGCAACCCGTAACAACAAAAACAATGTCTTTGGAGCACGGTCTATGCTGCGCTTCGCCCGTTCCTCCAATTCTGCCTCGCAGTGAAATGTGGCGTGAAAAGAGAAGAATTCAGGGCCTGAACAGCTCTATTTATTAACCCAAATTGATACACGTTTAACGCGTCATTTGGTACATCTTCATTCCTTTGAAGACAAAGCTGCCATCAACACGCTGCTGCCGCGCGATGGCCAGATGCTGGTGCTTATCAACGGCGACTACGACAAGCGCATGGGGAAGATCATTGAAATGATGGGGCACCCCAGGTATCGGTGTTCGAAACCGTCGAAGGCATGCCGGCCAGCGCTACCGATGTCGAGGGTGAGCTGAGCAGCGACCGCAGCATCGCCCACGATGGCGTGATCTATTGCGAAAGTGCATTCGGCGCATTGGAAATCGACACCAACAAGATCGCTTTCGATGCGCTTATCGCCTCCAGCGGAAAATGTATCGAAGAGCCGCCGGGGGGATTGGATTTGTACTGGCGCGCAAATACGTATTGAAGGAATGCGCAGGCAATTCCAGGGCTCTATCGCTGGGCCTACATGAAAAAACCACGCAATGGCGCTTCACACCGCCGACTCACATTGTGGCTGCCTTCCATTAGGCACTCAACCAGTATTTTGTCGAAGGCAGCCAAGCGACAAGGCTGGCGCGCTATACAGCGAATTATGAAAGCCTGATGGCTGGTATGCGCGAGCTGGGGCGGATTCAGTTCTTACTCGACAAAATCCAGGCGCCGACCATTGTAACGATGCATGCGCCAAACAGCCCCCTAACTATGAGTTCAAGGCTTTTTATAATCTAATCTAGTCCGCGACAAAGTCTTCATCCTTTATCCTGGCAAGCTGACCCAGGCAGAAACGCTCCACATCGGCTGCATGGGCGCCATCGGTCTGGACGAAATGCGGTAGCAGTGCATGCAATTGGCGATGCGTTACGGGGGTTGGAAATAAAGACGAGGAATACGATCAAATCCTAGGAACCTGTTTGAAATTTTTTTGAAAATATGTTCGGTATTTCGTAGATTTGGCAGATGAATAGAAAAACCTACTGCAGCGAGAAAACGACTTTTTTGA
>DCSW01000039.1 GCA_002325825.1 Collimonas sp. UBA1456 | reverse complement strand
ACGGTCCAGAGCTACGGTCGGAGGTACAATATGCTCCTGCTCCGCCTTCACGATGGAATCATCTATGCCCACCTATCCGAGAAAAATGGCAGTTATCAAGCTGGAAGATTTGCGGAACATTGGCAATACCGGCTCTCCTGACCTGCATTGCATCGGCATTGAACACCCCCCGATCAATTGGTCGGCAAATCGCCGCTGCAGATATATTAAATACTGTGCCCAACACCAGCGTCCGACATGACCATGCGTAATCGATGTATTAATGTCGGCAGTGTGGACTTACTTGTCGGTTTCGAAAATGATGTCGATGATCGCCACAAACGGTGCTAGCGTCGGAGAAACCGGGGCTGTCGTTAGCCGATAACCGGGTAGTGCTGCGAACTAGGACATCTTCCTGACGGCATTGCGATGAATGCCAAAATAGCGTGCAACAGCACGCTATTTTTTATTTTCGACCATCATGGACAGACATACTTTGTCGTATAAATTCACCGAGAATATCCTAGTCTGTAGTCTTATGTACCTGCAGGTACATAAGACTACAGACTAGGATTAGTACACTTTTTAATGCGCCATTTGGTACAGATTCATTCCGACATTGACACATTAACCACGCGCCCCGCTATCAGGTTATCGCTCAAGGTGTAAGAACTGCGTATCAGGATCCCTCATGCCAGCCAACTGGCAATGACGCAGCAAGTCCGTATTATTCGACATCACCTTGCTAATAATCGGCGCGATCAAGGTGCCCTCGGCAGACTGGAAAGTCCAGTTATGACGCAAATGTTCCAGTAAAAAATTCAGGCAGTAATGTTGCGCCGCTGGAAGAGCCTCTTGTAATCAGGATGCACAGCTTACGCCTGAGCTTGGGCGTTAGCCGAGATGCCGCCTGCTTCAACGCGCCGGCGTCATCCGGATGAAATGGTAAAGTCTCAGACCACGCTGCGATGTTGCCGTAGATGTCATCAGTCGGCGCCAGCTATATGCGCACCCGCAACAACGGCGCATCAAGCTTCTCAGCAACCAGCATCGACAATGCGGTATGCAGCACACCCTGAACCTGCCCATTTTGCTGACGGCATCGCCACCGTTACGATGCCGTCAGCGTCAATCTTGAGGCAGCCGTTCAAGGCAATTGCTCCAGCATCGGTCGGCAACGGATGGACACCATTGAGACGTTATCGTGGCGGCATACCCCCCCCAGCCGATAATCAGCGCGCCACTCGACTCCAGGCCGCCGAGAATAAAGTAGCGGCACAATTTTTTCGACAATTTGCTGTTTTTTTTATAAAGACCTGTCATCGTCACGATTAATAAGGTCCATGATGCTCTAAGTGAGCCGCGTTGGCAACCTATTTTACTTGCCCAACAAAGCGATAGAGCGACTACCGAAGCTGGCAGCACGATGCTGCTTGCTATCCCGCAAAGTATGCCGGTACGACACTGTTTTATATCGGCCGCCTGCACTCTTTGCTCCAGCAACGGCAACGCAGTTTTCAACTGTTCGGAGAGCGCCTTGATCTCACCAAGATTCTGCAACAATGCCGCCCGCGGCTCGTTGACCTATTGCTACAATACTTGAATCTGGCTCTTTTCCATATTACCCTTATGGCAGGTAAAGACCGGCACCGCAACGGCAATAATATCGCTCACATAAGAGAACACTACCTTGGTTACTGAAAGCCATGCCAACATCATGCTTCTTTCATTCTTACTTTCCACCGATTCTGCTCAAGTGCGAAACAATCCATTCTTACCGACTATTTCTCAATCGGCTTGCCGCAATACAGGCATCTCCAAAGCCAACATATCGGCCGACTTGTAGCAGACGACCAACAGCAATCGTGATGGTCTTCCGGCATTGCATGGCACATGAACGTGTCATGCGTCACCAGGATCAACGTCGAGCCACGCTCCCGGTTCAAATCGAACATCAATTGAATTACCGCATCGCCAGTCGCCTTTATCCAGGCTACTGGTCGGTTCGTCGGCAAACAACATAAGCAGTTCCGTGACGAAGGCTCGTGCCAAAGCCACGCGCTGCCGCTCGCCGTCCGACAAGTATTTAGAATCGTGGCGCAAGCATGTCGCCAATCAGACCCGATCCAGCTTGACCTCAGCCCTCTCGCTGGCATCTTTATCACCACATAATTCCAGCGGCAGCATGACGTTTTCCAATGCGCCAAGCTACCCTAGCAATTAAAACGATTGAAACACAAAGCCGCGTTTATCTTTGCGCAAACTGACCCGTCCATCTTCATCGAGTACAAAGATATCGGTGCCGTAGATACGCACGGTGTCGGCCGACGACGTGTCCAGCTCGACCAACAGACTCAGCAAGGTCGATTTGCCGGAACCGGATGCGCCAACGATTGCCAGGGTCGTACTGCCTTGTACATTGAAATTGATATCATCGAAGATCAGCAGCTCGCCGCTGGCGTCCGCCACGTGTTTGCTGAGGTGCTGGATATCAGTGGCCGGCGGAGGCTGGCATTTGCTGTTACAGGAATAACAGAAGAGGGCTGATGCATACAGATTATCGACTCTAGAGTCGGAAATGGGTTTCAAGGCCGTATTGCGCGCACCGGAGACGGTTCATCAGAAACTTACTACTGGTTGCGCTGATACTTGGCCTATTCGGCCTAGTATGGACGTACAATGCTTATTGTTGCATCAAAATCGATTCTTCTATTAGACGACAGCCCTTCCGTCGAATATGGGCTGGCGCGCGATACTAGCTGGGTGGCGTTGCTACAACAACACCCGGATATTGTCATCAACGAAATCGGTACCAACAATGCATTATGCGGCCTACAACTCAAGGACACTGAAGACAACCTGCGAAGCAGAATCAACGCCGCCCACAATGCCATGGCAAAAGTGCTGTTAGTCGGAATGCGGATTCGGCAAAATTACGCGCAGAGATTACACTGCAAAATTCTTTTCTCTGTATGGCATATCGGAAAAGAAAACCAAAGTGTCGCTGGTTTCCTTCCTGCTAGCAGGACGTACTGGACACGCCCGCGATGTTCCAGTCTGATCGCATCCATCCGAATGTCCAGACACATCCGATCATCCTGAAGGATATATTATTGGGATTAAAACTACTGTTCACCAAATAACACGGCAGGCTTCAATATCTTAACCTTAGTTTTCTCTTTTAAAGCGTCTATATACGCCCGCATTTCCTGCTGTGCCAATACGCCGGTAATCTGCTGCTGCTCCGCAATACGACGTGTCTGATCGAGCATGGCCGGTTGCGCGACCTTGCCGATGCGATACAGCGCATAACCTTGCTGCGGCAACTCAACACCAACGAACGCCGGCAACTTGCTGAGATTGGCCTTCATCACAGCATCAAGTGCGAGAGGATTGACGCCCTGGCTCTTCACACGCGATATCGTCTGCGATGCACTGAAGCCAGTGGTACTGTCCTGAGCCTGTAACGCTGCCAGCTTTTTTTGGCCAGCCTTCTTAGCCAATACAACCCCTTCGCTGCGCCTCACCTTGTCTCGAATGATCGCCTGTACTTCGCCAAATGTACGCTTAGTTACCGGTTTGTAGTCAACCACGTGACCAGCGATCAACCTATTCGGAGCAATTTCAACGGCTTCGGTGTTGTGCCTGTTCTTCAGCGACTCGGCCGAATACAGTGCTGTCAGAAATTTCTGGTTATTGAACGGGGCTTTTGGCGACACGGTAGGATTAACTTGACGACCAAGATTATCAGCAGTCTGAATCTCAAGATGCATTTTGTCGGCCACAGACTTCAAACTATCGAACTGTTCGTAGACTATATTGCTGAACGTTTCGGCCAACTCTGCAAACTTCTTTGCCGCCAATTGCTTCTTGATCTCCGTCCCAATATCAGCCTTGACCTTAGCAGGCTTGATAGCGGTCAGTTCGATGATGTGATAACCTAAATCCGATTGCACTAGGTCGCTGATCTCGCCTTGCTTGAGCTTAACTACCGCATCTTCAAATGGCTTAATCATACTACCGCTGGTAAAGTAACCCAGATCGCCGCCGAGTTTCGCAGAATTCATATCTTGAGAATTTGCCTTGGCAAGTTTGGCGAAATTAGCGGGATTCTTGCGTACCTGAGCCAGCAAACTCTCTGCCTTGGCTTTTGCCGCAGCCTGTTCGGCAGCCGGCGCAGCCTTCTTAACAGCGATAAGAATGTGACTAGCACGACGCTCTTCCAGCGTCGTATAACGCGTCAGGTTGCTGTCATAATAAGACTTGATGTCAGCATCGCTGACAGTCACCTGTGCTTCGACTACAGAGCTGTCCAGCACGACGTATTCGGCCTTGATACGCTCAGAGATTTCAAATTCCTTGGCATGGTTCGTATAGTAATCCTGCAACATGGCATCCGTGACCTTTACCTGCGCAGCGTAGTCTTGTCCCTTGAATAGCAATTCCTGTACATCGCGTTCCTGGTCTCCGATATCGGATAGACGCGTCGCCACTGTTTTTGGCGTAAATGCAGTGGCATGGACGGCACCGCTTAATTGCTGCATCACCAGATCCTGGCGCAGACGAGCGGCATAGGAAACCTGCGTCATACCCTGAGTAGCCAACAATTGATTGAATAAATTTCTGTCGAATTTGCCATCAGCACCAACCAAGTTCGGGAACATACCAAGAATTGTCTGCTGCAATACCGAATCCGGTACGGTCAACAGCTCACGGCTAGCCGTAGCGGCCAGAACGCGTTGCCTGATCAGGCTATCCAATACATCTTGCTTGGCTTCCGGAGTTTCAAACATCTTCGGATCGAAGCGATCACCGTGAGTTTGCTGCATGCGGTTCATCTGATCGCGCAATGCGGCATCCCAATCCTGCTGAGTAATCGGTTGACCGGCGACCTTGGCCACCGCCCTGGCGCTGTCGCCAAAGCTGCTGTAGCTTTGGCGACCAACAAGAACAAAAGAAGGAATAATCAGTAACAGCAACAGAAACTGCATCAAGCGCTGATGGGTACGTACGAATTCGAACATAATAAAGCAGCAATACAAATTTTGGTTGCATATGAAAACAGGCGAACTTTCGTTCACCTGTTTGTATTTTGGCGGAGTGGACGGGACTTGAACCCGCGACCCCCAGATCCACAATCTGGTGCTCTAACCAACTGAGCTACCCCGGCGTTTTTTTGAGTGTGCAAATTTAAATAAATAATTCTATTATTCGCAAATTATTTTTGCTATTTTTAAAATTTTNNCTAACCAGCTGAACTACCACTCCTAAAACTACCGTTACGGACCATCATTGAATCGTATTCTTTACTTCATTGCGATGGTGACGTGGTGAGAAGCGCGAACTATCGACTCAGGCCTCGTAATGGCGCTGCTCTACCAACTGCGCCAAGCGCCCTTGAGTTATCTTCATTCATCGTCTTATCCAATGTGTTCTTTAAATAAGATGATGAATGAAATACGCTATTTTAGATTTTATATTTTATTATTAGCAGTAAATTATACAACTGTACAGTATCTTTCGAAGTTTTGCCAGGTTTAAATTTAGGAATTTTTCGCGGCCTTGATCTTAATCATCTCACCGGTATACGCGGATTGCGGCCGACACGTGCAGCACGCTTGCCCATAGAGAAAGTACCAAAGTCGATTAGGGTGACGGAACCATTTTTTCAAATTGACCTTTACAACAGCGATCGCGGCATCCAACGAACGCGTGGAAACCGCTTTGGAAATATATATTTATATGAATATATAAATATATGCCGAATTTCTTATGTACCTGCCAGGTACATAAGAAATTCGGAAAAGATGTTTCCGGTAGATTTATACGTCTAGCGTCGAGAAGACTGGAGCCAGTGTTCTCCGATAACCG
>DCSW01000129.1 GCA_002325825.1 Collimonas sp. UBA1456 | reverse complement strand
TTAAGCTCAATACCAGGCTGCAATCAGTCAATTTTCTCTTTCCTCGCTTTAATGTTGTATTGGAAAGGTGTTGAAAAGATTTCGAACAGTCTTCTAAGACTAAGTTATTTGCATTGTTTGCATTTTGAGTTGATTGAAACGGAACTTACATGGCCACATTCAAGCGCCGCAAAGCGAAAAGCAACGTCACGCAGTTCCCAAAGATACTGCGTCTAAACAAAAATGTCGAGCGCGTTGGATACCGGAACGAAGATGTGTTGACGCCGCCAGTCTGCCGTCGGCGTGGCGTCTATCTGTTGCCGAACGCCTTCACGACAGCCGCTCTGTTCTGCGGATTTTATGCGATCGTGATGTCGATGAACCTGCGTTTTGACCAGGCTTCAATCGCAATTTTTGTGGCGATGGTGCTGGACAGCCTGGATGGTCGTGTTGCACGTCTGACCAATACACAGACCGAGTTTGGCGCACAATATGACAGTTTGTCGGACATGGTTTCGTTTGGTGCCGCACCGGCGTTGGTGGTGTACGAATGGTCGCTGCGCGGCATGGGCAAACTTGGCTGGTTGGCTGCTTTTGTTTATTGTGCCGGCGGCGCGCTGCGTCTGGCGCGCTTCAACACGAATATCACAGTGGTTGACAGGCGTTATTTCCAGGGCTTGCCAAGTCCTGCCGCGGCAGCGCTGGTAGCCGGTTTTGTTTGGCTGATGGACGATCTGGGTTTTCGTGGCACGTCGCTGAGCTGGGCAGCCTGGGCCATCACTTTGTACGCCGGTTTGACCATGGTCAGCAATGTGCCGTTTTACAGCTTCAAGGACATCAACCTGCGCAAGCCGATGCCGTTTATCGCCTCCTTTCTGGTGGTGTTGGCGCTGGTGACGATCTTCAGCGATCCGTCGAAGGTGTTGTTCGGTTTGTTCGTGCTGTACGGGTTGTCGGGATTCGGGATCTATTTCTGGCGCTGGTTCAAGGGCAAGCCGATCAGCATCGTATAGACGGAACTTGCGGATGACGCTAAAGTGTAAAGAATATAGTCTGAACTCTTTTAAGTCATAATATTGTTATTTTGACAAGTTTAAATGTTGTTAAAATTTTACTCTTCAGGAATTACGGTAGTACGGCAAGTGGCATTATCCTTTTTTAACTTCTACTGGAGGACAAAATGAGGTCACTTTCTTTTATCAAAGATGCTGATGAAAAGCTGCTGAGACATAAGCCAGAGCGAGTCGTCGTCGCTTCGAATGTTGAGGAGTTGCGAAATGCAGCGGTGAGGCACCAGATCAACAGATCCGTGAAAAAACATTTTGTGCTGCGGGAATGTCGAATGTCAAAGACGTTCAAGGATATGAACGACAATTTGACCATTGCCGAAATGGCAGATAAGTCGCAGTGGTATGACCTGATTAGCGGTAACGATTTATGGAAAATTTCCAAGCAGTTTTATGGCGATCTTGACAAATAAAATGCGATTTTTGAGGAAAACACGTCAATGCTGGGAAGTGTTAGTCTGATTTATCCCGGTCAAAAGCTGCGTATTCCACCACTATCCTGATTCTTTTTCTGGAATAGTAACAACGATACCGATCGCCAAATTTTTCAGCGGGCGGTTTTTTTAAGCCAGAAATTTTGTTATTTTTATGCCTGGATAAGACAAAGTTATTAAAATTTATGGTTTAGTAGGCCAATCTGGAGCACAGCATGCCAGCCAACTTACCAAGAAAACTGATCATATTCGATAAAACCTTGCGTGCTGATGAGCAGTCACCTGACGTTTCGATGGCCAGGGATGAACAAATTCGTATCGCCAAGCAATTGGCGCGGATGAAAGTCGATGCGGCCAAGCCCGGCAAGTAAGGCTATATCATTGCCAAAATGAAAGTATTGTTGGAGTCGACCTTGACCGATTCGCTATAACTGGCGTCCCAGGACTGTGTAAAGATTCAACTGCTGATTCGCGGCGTCTGCGCGTACAGCAGGGCGTGCCATAATTGTCGGAAAACATCAAGGTGCTTTCCATCATCGACTGTTTCTGTATAGCAAGCACAAGCGGCGTGTGATCCAAGAAAGCTTGCTAGTACATTTGCAGGACAACGCATAGGCGTGGAACATGGATAGCGACGGTAGCTATCGTAAATTCAACCCGGTTGACGTCACGCCGTTGGTTATCCATATTGATTTGCTGGCACGCTTCTAACTGGGCTAGATCAGGTTGTTTCTCATCTATAGCACGGCGATGCGGATTCCTTGCCGAATCACGATATAGCTCAGCGTCTGACTGTAATTGAGGCGGAGGCTGTAGCTGGCCGACAACTGGCTAGCGTGCACGCCATGGATTGCGCTGAGCAGACTTTCCGACAATATGCAACTGCATTCAGGCTAAGCGCCAGGACTCCAGCTGTCAGTGGCGAGAAACTGATGTCGCCTGCTTGGCAGTCCGTAATAAATCACGAAAATCTGCACCAGTAGCGGTGTTTCGCGCATTATGTTGACGTAGGCAGGTGGATGGCCATTGCGCCCAATGCGTCGGCACAATGCGTGCGATTGCCAATGAAAAGCCGAGAAGCAGTCCACCCAACATTGAGGCCACTGCAAACATTAGGGTATACCCGATCTCTCGGTACAGAATTGGAACTGCCTGCAGCAGCAAGTCTAGTATTTCTATATTATTAGAATATTTGCGTATTGTTACTATTTATTTTCGCTACTTATTGCGCCGTTGAATCCGCGCCTGATTTTCTTGCTAAAGAACATCCCCCGCGGAGAGCGAGGATGCTGAGATTGACGCAAGTGTAACGCGAATTATATTAATGCGCTGACGATGCCTTGCTGACGTCGAAGCTGAACCATTGGAAAGAAACCCGCTTGAAGCTGTCGTCTTTCTCGATATCGTCCAGCGTCTTATTCAACGCAGTTTCAAATTTTTAGTTTCCTTAGGAAAACGTAATGCCGATCTTGTTGACATCGCCAAAGGTCGCACCTGCCTTCAAAGGCAGGTTGAAATTTCTCAGCCGACAACCGACCAGTAGCCAGTCGTTCAATGCTGCATCGATGCAGCCGCTGGTTAGGTCCGTCAGATATTCCGGCGGGCCGGGATGGGTTTTGATATCAATGCCTGGAATCGTCTTGACTTTTTGTTCAAAGTTGGTGCTTTGTCCCAAGCCCAGTTTGTAGTCCCTTAGCGATTCCAATGTTGGGAAGCTGCGTTTCTCGTTTTTTCTGACGATCAACTGCGTGCTGGAAAACGTGTAAGGCTGCGAGAAATCGAAAGCCTTTTGACGCGCATTTGATAAATATGACCTGATCCAGGATCACGTCATATTTACCGACGTCGAGACCCGCCAGGATGCGCCGCTCCATTCGGTAATCGTGAATTCCGGCTTGCCGCCGAGCTTGGCCGCCAGCAATTTGGGGACGTCGACTTCAAAGCTTGTCAGTTCGTCGCTTTTCTGATCCTTGAAATTAAATGGCGGGTAGTTGTCTTCTTCCATCACACCTCTCAAGGTGCCGCGTGCTATGGACAGTATCCAGCAGATCTGCTGCGAACGCATTCAGTGTGACGCTGGTGATCAATATGGCTGCTGCAATCTTGCCCAGTTTGGGCAGTCCTTTAGTCATTTGTTATCTTCTGTTGAGAGTGTGGTTGCCTCTATGTTAAGCCGTTTCTTGTGCACATGTGAAAGCATGTTTTTGCTGCCCTATCTATATGCATTTATTGTATTTGCATTACAGATAATTATCGATTATCGACGATTCTATGCATGTTACGTCTCGCTGTTTTTCTTGCGTATAGCTAGATCTCCGGTAGCTTGGGCGAGCTGCCGGTAAAGTGCAGCCAGATGAGGTTGCTGCTGTTGCAACGCCTGCTGATGATGCGCCACGGTAAACAAATCGCCACGTGCAATAGGGCCGGTCAACGCCGCTGCAGGGCCTAGCCGTAACGCGTTAGCCGCGTTTTCGCGCAGCAAGGGTTCGATCAGCTTCAGCGCCAATTCAGAAGGAATGCCGGCGGCAATATACGTTTGTTGTGCGACATCGACCAGCGTCACCAGATAGTTGGAGGCGAACACCGCAGCGGCATGGTAAAGGATCTTTTGCTCACGCTGAATCGACACTAATTGCGCACCGATGATGCTGAAGGCTGGGCCGAGAATGGTGAGGGCGCCATCGTCGCCTTCGCTGCCACACCAGGTTCCGGTAAAATGGTTAGCCACTTGTTGTGGATCGGCGAAACTACGGATCGGATGTATGCTGGCGACCGCTGCGCCGTATTCGACGGCGGCCTGTAGTTCCAGCGAGGACAACGCGCCGCTGCAATGGAACACGATACTGCCCGGTTGCAGTTTGCCGGCAACGGCCAAGGCTCTGCAGCAGGCGGCAATCTGATCGTCGCCAACGCCGATCAAATACACATCGGCAGGGCGCAAGTCGGCGTAGCTTGCCGCCGCTGTGCCGCCGCCGATGAAGGTAATGGCCTGTTGCGCACTGGCGGCTGAGCGGTTTAGAATATCGCGCAGGATAAAACCATGTCGTTCGTGCCACAGCCGGCCCAGTGTGCGGCCGAGCTTACCGCAGCCGATGATGCTCAAGGTAGCTGGCTGGCATTGATCGTTGCTGCTCTCTTGCTGTGGCGTTAGTTGTCCAACTGTTCCAGTGCTTCCTTCTGTTCCAGCCATTCCGCCTCCAGTTGCGTCAGTTCCTTGGCATAAAACGCCTGATCGACTAGCAACGTAGCCAATTCTTTTTTCGTGTCCTTATCGTATATTGCCGGATCGGCCAGACGCGTATCGACGGTTGTCTTTTGAGCACTGCGCTTGGCGATCCGTTCTTCGAGCCGTTTGATGCATGCCTCGATCGGCTTTTTCTGGACGGCCAGTTTTTGGCGGGCGTCTGCTTCCTGGCGTTTTTGCTTGCGTCGATAGGCACTGTCGACAATAGCTTTCGGAGCCACCGCGCTGGTAATTTTTGCCTTGCTACCCGTTTTCAGCAATGCTGCCGTATCGGTGATATTGGCTGCGCCGTTCTTGGCAGCCAGCTTGGTCTTGAACAGCCAGTTCGTGTAATCGTCGATATCGCCGTCGAATGGCTCAACCTTGCCATCGGCGACAATGATGAATTGATCGGTCGTGGCGCGCAACAAATGGCGATCATGTGACACCAGCACCAAGGTGCCCTCGAACTGCGCCAGCGCCATGGTCAGCGCCTCGCGGGTTTCCAGATCCAGATGGTTGGTCGGTTCATCCAATAGCAGCAGGTTAGGACGCTGCCAGACGATCAAGGCCAGCGCCAGGCGGGCCTTTTCGCCGCCGGAGAACGATGCGATCGAACTGGTCATCATGGTGCCGTTAAAATTGAAGCTGCCGAGAAAATTACGCAGTTCCTGCTCACGCGCAATTGGCGCGATCTTGCCCATGTGCCACAACGGCGATTCGTCGTGGCGCAGCATTTCCACCTGATGTTGAGCGAAGTAGCCGATCGACAAGCCTTTACCGAACTGAGCTTCGCCGCGCAGCGGTTTGAGTTCTTCGGCGATGGTCTTGATGAAAGTCGATTTACCGGCGCCGTTGACGCCCAGCAGACCGATGCGCTGGCCGATCTGCAGAGAGAAATTGATACCGGAGACGATCACTTTTTCTGTAATGTCATGACTGGTGTCGCTTTCGGTGCGGTAGCCGGCGCTGACATCTTCCATCACCAGCAGCGGATTCGGCGTGCTCAGCGGCACCCGAAATTGGAACGAAAAATCGGCAGCGGCACGCAATGGCGCCAGTTCTTCCATCTTGGCCAATGCCCTCATCCGACTTTGCGCCTGGCTCGCCTTGCTGGCTTGGGCCTTGAAGCGGTTGATGAAAGATTCCAGATGGGTGCGCTGGCGCATTTGCTTTTCCAATGTGCCGGCGGCCAGTTCCAGCTGCGCCGAGCGTTGGTGTTCGAACGACGAATAGTTGCCAGAATAACGTTTCAGTTTGCGCTCGTCGATATGCACGATCACGTTTACCACGCCGTCCAGAAAATCGCGGTCATGGGAGATGATGATCAGCGTGCCGGGATAATGCTTGAGCCAGTCTTCCAGCCAGATGATGGCATCCAGATCCAAGTGGTTTGTTGGTTCATCGAGTAGCAATAGGTCGGATGGGCACATCAGCGCATGCGCTAGGTTCAGGCGCATGCGCCTGCCGCCAGAGAAGCCGGCCACCGGTTGATCCATCTGCGCCAGTGAAAAGCCGAGGCCGGTTAGCAACTGTTCTGCGCGTGAGCGCACGGTGTAGGCATCGGCATCACCCAGCGCGCTGTACAGTTCGCCGATCAGGATGCCGTTGGCAGTACTTTCCGGTTCGTTTTCCATGAACACCAGTTCTTTTTCCAGGCGACGCAGGGTGACATCGCCGTCAATCGCATATTCAATCGCCGTACGATCCAGGGCTGGGATTTCCTGGGCCACGTACGCCATGCGCCACTGCGATGGAAAACCGATCTCGCCCTGATCTGCGTGACACTCCCCGCGCAGCAGTCCGAACAGGCTCGACTTGCCGGCGCCGTTGGCGCCGATCAGGCCGATCTTGTCACCCGGGTTGAGGGTAACGTCGACTTTTTCGAACAAAGGCTTGATGCCGCGCGTCAGAGAAACCTGTCGGAAACGTATCATTCGTAAGTATCTTCTAAATGTGCCAAATGGGCGGTAGAGGTGGTGCTACATTTACTGGAACAATGACTGCACACAATATACGAAAAAGGTGGGGCACAGAGGACGCGCTTACGGCAATTGATCTTTCGTTAGCAGGAATACCACGTCGTCACCGGTGCTGGTTGAGAGCCAGGTAATTTCCAGATCAGAGAATGCGGCCTCGGCAAATGCACGCTCATTGCCGATCTCGACGATGAGGATGCCATTAGCGGTCAGGTGCTGTTTAGCGCCGGCAATGATCTGGCGCACCAGATCCATGCCGTTGTCGCCGCCGGCCAGTGCGATCTGCGGCTCGTGCAGGTATTCCGGCGGCAGCTTGCCCATCGAATCCGAGTTGACGTACGGCGGATTGGTGACGATCAGCTCGTATTTCTTGTGCGGCACTTTGCTGTACAGATCGGATTCGATTAGCGTGATGCGATCCTGTAATTCGTAGTCGTCGACATTGCGTTTGGCCACATCGAGGGCGTCGGCCGAGATGTCGGCAGTATCCACATGCGCCTGCGGGAAGGCATCCGCCAGCATGATCGACAGGCAGCCGGAACCGGTACACAGTTCTAGGATGTTTCTGACCTCGGCCGGGTCTTGCATCCACGGCGAGAAATGGTCGGGGATCAGTTCGGCGATGAACGAACGCGGCACGATCACGCGCTGGTCAACGTAAAAACAGTACTCGCCGAGCCAGGCTTCGTTGGTAATATAGGAGGCAGGCACGCGCTCGGTGCTACGTTTTTCGATGACCTGCAAGACTGCTTCGACTTCGTTTGGCAGTAGGCGTGCATCGAAGAACGGTTCGATATTATCGAGCGGCAGGCGCAGCGTATGTAGAATCAGGTAGGCAGCCTCATCCAGCGCGTTGCTGCTGCCATGGCCGAAGAACAGACCTGCGGTATTGAAACGGGTAACCGCATAACGCAGCAGATCGCGGATGGTAGTAAATGAATTTGGTGTCATGGTGCGGATTATCAAAGTAGGAACGAATGCGGCAATCCGTTCGAGCCAGTAGTTCAACTGCCGTCGCGAAAGTGTCAGGCGGATTTTATCGGAAATGCCTGCCCGGATGGAGAAGAGCTGCCAAGCTGACTGACTAAGGCCTTAATTTTGTTGTTATTTGCCAAATTATCAGCAAATAAAGCCGCCCATGCCGTGGCTGGCGGTCATGGCGGTGTGGACGTTGATCAAGCCGCCGGCGACGTCAGTAGGTTTTCCAGCGTGCGGCGATAAATGTTCTTTAATGGATCGATGAATTGCACTTCGACATGCTCGTCGATTTTATGAATGCTGGCGTTCGGCGGTCCGAATTCGATCACTTGCGGACAGATCTGGGCAATAAAACGACCATCCGATGTGCCGCCGGTGGTCGACAGTCTGGTATTGATGCCGGTTTCTTCCATGATCGCGGCAGAAATGGCGGCGCTCAAGGTGCCGTGCGGCGTCAGGAACGGCCGGCCGCCGACAGTCCAGGCCAGCGTGTATTCGAGGCTATGCTTGTCGAGGATCGCATACACGCGTTGCTGCAACCCTTCGACGGTGCTGGCGGTTGAAAAACGGAAATTGAAATCGATTACCACCTCGCCTGGGATCACGTTGGATGCCCCGGTGCCGCCGTGAATGTTGGACATCTGCCAGGAGGTCGGTAGATAGTATTCATTGGCATCATCCCATCTTTCAGCGGCCAGTTCGGCCAGCGCCGGCGCTGCCAGATGAATCGGATTCTTGGATAGATGTGGATAGGCGATGTGGCCCTGTACGCCCTTAATGGTCAGTTTTCCGGACATGGTGCCGCGTCGGCCATTCTTGATAATATCGCCCAGCGTTGAGCTGGACGTCGGTTCGCCGACGATGCAGTAATCCAGCTGTTCGCCACGTGCTTTCAATTTGTCGCAGACCACCACTGTGCCGTCGGTGGCGGGGCCTTCTTCGTCGCTGGTGATCAGAAAGCCGATCGAACCCGCGTGGTCAGGATGGGCCTGGATGAATTCCTCGACGGCGACAACCATCGCTGCGATTGAGGTCTTCATGTCGGCGGCGCCACGCCCATACAACTTGCCGTCGCGATGGCTAGGCAGGAATGGATCGGATTGCCATTGCTCGCGCGGGCCGGTCGGCACCACGTCGGTGTGGCCGGCGAACACCAGCAGCGGCCGTTCAGTACCTTTACGCGCCCACAGGTTCGTGACAGCGCCGGATTGGATGATTTCGCAGGCGAAGCCGAACGGCTCCAGCAACGCGATCAGAATCGCCTGGCAGCCCTTGTCTTGCGGCGTCACGGACGACAGTGCGATCAATTGTTCGGCCAGCGTCAGAGTTTTGCTCTCGGTAGGGTTGTTCATGTGAGGTGCTTTTGTTTAGTATTTTTTATGACGAATATTGTGTTGAATATTTTGGCGAAGGTTGCCACGATTATTGGCTGAAAATTTCTTGATACAGCGCATCAGAAAAACCCACGTACGTGTTCTTTTCGGTAAATAATATCGGACGCTTAATGATCGACGGCAATTCCATCATCAGCGACGTGACGCTGATGATGGAATTGCCGTCGGTGATGCTGTTGCGGCGCTGTTCCGATAAGCCGCGCCAAGCCGTGCCTTTGAAGTTGATCAGCGTGTCCCATTGCACATCGGCGAGCCATGTAGTGATCAGTTTGGCGCTGATGCCGTCCTTTTTGAAATTGTGAAATGTGTAGGCAATCTCTTGATATGCCAGCCAGGTGCGAGCTTTCTTGACTTTATCGCAGTTGGGTATGCCGTAGAGTGTAATTGCCATGGTAAATGTTGTTGCCGTTCGTGAAGACAATGCGAATCTAGTCAGTTGAGGAGAATGTAATGTAATGCAATATGCTGAGCTGTAGCGGCTCAAAAACATGTTTGCTTACTTTTTTTGTAATTCAACTTTTTTATGTAGTCAGTTGAAGATAGAGTTGCACGGATAGTGTAATTCGTCGCGCTTCGGTGATTCTTAAATTCTGTTCCAAAATAATGATGCGTCGCGCAGCAGTTCGTTGATGCTGGTCTTGGCGCGCGTCTTGGCATCAACACGCTTGACGATCACTGCGCAATACAGGCTGTACCTGCCGTCTGCCGACGGCAGGCTGCCAGCCACCACGACCGAACCCGCCGGGATGCGGCCGTAGGTCACTTCGCCGGTAGCGCGGTCATAGATCTTGGTTGACTGGCCGATGTAGACACCCATCGAGATGACCGAATTTTCTTCCACGATCACGCCTTCGACGATTTCCGAACGGGCGCCGATGAAGCAGTTATCCTCGATGATGGTCGGATTGGCTTGCATCGGCTCCAGCACGCCGCCGATGCCGACGCCGCCGGACAAGTGAACGTTCTTGCCGATCTGTGCGCAGGAACCGACGGTGGCCCAGGTGTCGACCATGGAGCCTTTATCGACATAAGCGCCAATGTTGACGTAAGACGGCATCAGCACCACATCTTTGCCGATGAAACTGCCGTGACGGGCAACCGCAGGCGGTACCACGCGGAAGCCGCCCTTAGCGAAATCTTCAGCGGTGTAGTTGGCGAACTTGGTCGGTACTTTGTCGTAGAACTGTATATTGTCGCCAGCCGGCATCGGCAGATTGTCTTCCAGGCGGAACGACAACAGCACAGCCTTCTTGAGCCATTGGTTGACAACCCAGTTACCGTCGATTTTTTCGGCGACGCGCAGGGTGCCCTGATTGAGTTCGGCGATTACTTTGGCAACCGCTTCGCGGACATTGACGGGAGCGGTCTTTGGTGAAAACTCGGTGCGTTGTTCCCAGGCTTGGTCGATGAATTCTTGCAGAGATTGAGTCATGTTTTTAGTTGTCTAAAGTTTAAAAATTGATCGATGTGAGGAATAAATTTCCGCGATACGTCGGCTTGCCCACCGAGTACATTCCTTGGAATGTTTAACCGTTTTTTTTGCTAGTGGGTTGATGACAAAGTCGCACAGGTAGTGCAATTCGCCGCGCTTCAGCGACTCTTAAACTCTGTCCTGAAAATAGTCACAATGCACGGCAAAAAGCGGAAATCCGTTGCGCCGCCTCAAGGCATTCATCGACTTCCGCTACCAGCGCCATGCGGATGCGTTGCCGGCCCGGATTGCTGCCGTGGGCGTCGCGCGCCAGGTAACTACCCGGCAATACCGTCACATTATATTCGGCATACAGCCGCTTGGCGAAGTCGGTATCGGAGATCGATGCTAGTTTATCTACCTTGGCCCACAAGTAAAAACCGGCGTCCGGCAGTGCGACATCCAGCACGGTTTGCAGAACTGGCATGATTTGTTGAAATTTCGCCATATATTTGGCGCGGTTCTCGACGACGTGGGTCTCGTCATTCCAGGCGGCGACCGAAGCCGCTTGCACGGGCGGGCTCATGGCGCCGCCATGGTAGGTTCGATACAACAGAAATTTCTTCAGAATGACGGCATCGCCGGCTACGAAACCGGAGCGCATGCCAGGTACGTTGGAGCGTTTCGACAGGCTGGAAAAAGTGATCAGGCGCGGATAGCCGTCGCGCCCTAGAATATGCGCGGCTTGCAGCCCGACCAGCGGCGCTTCCGTTTTGAAGTAAATTTCCGAGTAGCATTCGTCGGCGGCGATCACGAAACCGTGCCGATCCGACAAAGCAAACAATTCTTCCCAATCTTCCAGCAATAGCACGGCGCCAGTCGGATTGCCTGGCGAGCACAGGTACAACAGCTTGACGCGCGGCCAGATATCCTCCGGCACGCTGCGGTAATCCGGCGCGAAGTTGCGGGCCGGATCCGGATTGACGAAATACGGCTGGGCGCCAGACAGGTAGGCCGCACCTTCGTAGATCTGGTAGAACGGATTGGGACACATTACCAGCGCATCCGATTGCGACGGATCGACCACAGTCTGCGCCAGCGCGAACAACGCTTCGCGTGAACCGTTGACCGGCAATATCTGGGTAGCGAGATTCAGCGCTGGCAAGCCGCAGCGGCGCTCCAGCCAACCGGCTATCGCCTGCCGCAGTGGCTCTGCGCCGATGGTGCTGGGATAACTGGCCAGGCCATTCAGGTTGTCGCTCAGCGCTTGTTGGATGAACGGCGGAGTGGAGTGCTTCGGCTCCCCGATACCGAGGCTGATCGGCGCGTAGGCCGAGTTCGGTTTTACATCGGCAAATAATGCGAGCAGTTTTCCAAACGGATACGGCTGCAACCGGTCTAATAATGGATTCACTTGGTCGGTAACGGATGAATAACAAATGTGGAGTGAGGGGGGGGCTGTGATTCTGTCATTTACATTATATACAAAAGTGTGGCTTTGATCACTGTGAATGCTGCTTCTGGCAGTGTTGGAACATTGGTGTTGCCGGTTTTTTGCTTTTTGTTGTTTGGTTGGACAGATTTGTCCCGGTTGTGCTTTTGCTGTGCTTCAGCCGTTACAGCGCCGCTTATTGTGACCTGTTTGCGTATAAATTAAATTAACAATCACAATAATCGCATTTGCCGCCGCTCTCATCTTTTGTCGACATTCTGACCGGCCATATATGGCTGGTCAGAATGTTAGGATGTTGATCTCTCGCGAGATTTTTTCTCGTTTCCATGAATTTTAAGAGCGGCGGTTGTTTTTTTGCCGATTTTGATAAGAACAGACGATAACGTGCGTTTAAATTCCATTAAATTATCGGAATTCAAGTTTTTCGTTGACCCCACCAATTTTCAGGTCTCCCGGCCAGCTGGTTGGAATCGTGGGGCCGAACGGTTGCGGCAAGTCCAACATCACCGATACGGTACGCTGGATTCTGGGTGAATCCAAAGCCTCTGAATTGCGTGGCGAATCGATGCAGGACATCATTTTCAACGGCTCCTTGTACCGCAAGCCAGCCGGACGTTCGTCGGTCCAACTGATATTCGATAATAGCTTGTTCAAGGCCGCCTGGCAGTGGAGCCAGTATGCCGAAATCGCGGTCAAGCGCACGCTGATGCGTAACGGCACCTCGACCTATCACATCAAGAACCAGGCAGTGCGGTGGTGCGATGTTCGAGATATTTTTACGGGTACCGGCCTTGGACCGCGCGCTTACGCGATCATCGGCCAGGGCATGATCTCGCGTATTATCAAAGCACGCCCGGAAGAACTGCGAGTTTTCCTGGAGCAGGTGGCGGGCGTCTCCAAGTACAAGGAACGTCGTCGTGAAACCGAAAATCGCTTGAACGACACGCGCGATAATTTGCTTCTGGTCGAAGATATTCTGTGCAAGCTCAATACCAACATGAAAAGCTGGAATCGGTTCTGCGTGAGCGCACTTCGGCACTGGAGATATCTAATCTGGATTGGGCCAAGGCCTTCTTCAACAATGCGCCGTCGGCCAAGCTGGCCTTACTCACGTCGAACAGCATGGCGTCCGTCGGTGTCACTGAAACGTCGGTCGGGCTCAAGCCTTTCGTGGATCTTCTTCAGTTGAACGTCCCTGGCTTGTGGGTGCTGATGCAGGACTGGCTGCATAATTTCTATGCCGCCGACTACACCGTGACGGCGTTCGCCGAGCGCAGCAAGTTGCCACTGGGCGCCAGCTTCTTGACGCGTCAGGGCCATGTGATCAGTAAGACCCGTGTGCGTTTCTATGCCTTCGATTCGGAGTAGGACGGCATGCTGGCGCGCCAGCAGAAAATCGAAAACATCACCAAGCAGCTACGTGTCCAGCAAATGCTGGCCGATGAAGCAGGCTCGGTTTCGGTACGCACCGAGGCGGCGTTGTCGCGGGCTATCCAGTGCCTGCAAGAAATGCGTCAGCGCCACAATGGCTTGACGCAGGAAGTGCATGGGCTACAGATCGATGTGATGAAAGTGTCTGAAATGCAGGAGTGCTTCAACCAGCGCAGCGCGCAGATTTCCGCCGACCTTGCGGAAATCGCTGCGCAGGAAGGCGAACAGCAGCAGACTAAAATGAAATCAGAGGCCAAATTCGAACAACTTGACATGGAGTTGGTCGAGCTGTAAGAGAAGCATGAGGAGGGGCAACTCGATTATCTGGATAAGGAGCAGCAACTGAACGATGCGCGGCAGCGTTTGCGCGAGATGGAGCACGCTGCACAAGAAGCGAAATTTGCTGAAAAGTCGCACCGTAACAAGTTCGAAGAACTCAAGCGCAGCATCGTTACCGCGCTGGAGCAGGCGGCGTAGTTGTTCGCCAACATGCAGTAGGGCCACCTTGAACTGAAAATCCTGGACGAACTGGCGCAGGCGCGCCGAACGCAAGAACTTCCTGGACGCGCAGAATTCCAATCTAGTCGAAGCCATTAATCCTTTTCAGGATGTAATCTACAAGATCGACAAGGAAACCCGCGATCTGCTGCAGGATACCTTCGACAAGGTCAACAATTACTTCGCCGAGCTATTCCCGATCCTGTTTGGTGACGGTTAGGCCAAGCTGATCATGACCGGCGATGAAATTCTGAATTCTGGTGTGCAGGTGATGGCACAGCCGCTAGGCAAGAAGAATGCGACTATTCATCCGCTGTCGGGCGGTGAAGAAGTGCTGACTGCGACCGCGCCGGTGTTCTCGATGTTTCGGCTCAATCCGGCGCCGTTCTTTCTGCTGGATGAGGTCGACGCGCCGCTGGATGATGCCAATACCGAGCGTTTCTGCAATACGGTGAAGCGGATGTCGAGGCACACCCAGTTTCTGTTAATTTCGCATAACAAGATTGCGATTGAAATGGCGCAGCAACTGATCGGCGTCACCATGCAAGAGCAGAGCGGATCGCCGCGGTCGTCATGGAGGCGGCACGTATTTTTGCCGCTGATCCGGTAGCGGCCTGACGATTTTTTATGGCGGCAACAGGCTAATTTTACCTGTCTTGATGCACTATTTTTTAACGCAAGATTTTTAAGAACCTGTTTAAAATCTTTTGAAA
>DCSW01000104.1 GCA_002325825.1 Collimonas sp. UBA1456 | reverse complement strand
AAGCTCAATACCAGGCTGCAATTAATCAACTTTCTCTTTCCTCGCTTCTTTAATGTTGTATTGAAAAGGTGTTGAAAAATTCCGAGCAGGATCTTAAGCCAGTTGCGATGTTCCAGGATGGTCGTGCCGGGAACCGGCGGCAAACCGGAATCACGATGCGCAGAGGTTCACCGCCGGTATGTGCGTCGACCGTGTGCGGATAGTGCGTGAATAACTTAGCATGGAAATTTTTTATGAAAGTAACGAGGTATAAATAATCAACCTGCATTTTGAAATGGGTAGGGCGGGCAGCGGCTCCGACGAAGTATGTCGGTCTCACTTGCTGAGACCATCAGGACAACCTGTTGGCAAAGAAATTTGTTCACCTTACTTTACTCTATACCGCCATTGTATCGGCAATTAGTAGTTGGTCGGTGCTTCCGGTACGCCACCCTTAAAGCTATACACCGTAACTGGCGATTGCTTCAGATTGTGATTGGCGTCAAATGCATAGATTACGGCCACGCCCTTGTAGTGGATCTTTTCCATTGCTGGCAGATATTGTTTCGGCTCCATCAAATTGGCTTCCTTCATCGCCTAGGCGGTCAGCAGCATGCGGTCGTAAAACGATGCGGCGTGGACTTCGGCAGGACGATTGTAACGCTTCTGGTATTCAGCGGTTAAAGTTTTTCCGGAAGCCAGCTTGTCCAGCAACGCGCCGCTTTTAGTGCAGTATACTTGGTCGGTAATCGCATCACCGTCGAGACGGCCCATTTCCGGCGCGCTGATTGATGCAGTCCATCATCGGGCCGCCTCATGGCGAATAGCCGCGGTAGAAAATCGCGTCCGGCTTCTTCGACTTGATCAAGATCAGGGTGGCGGCGAAATCGTTGCTGACAACCTGAATGCCGTTAGCCTTGGCTACTTTGGCAAACTCTTCCGCCAGACCTTGGTCATAGGCAGTACGGCCATCGATGATCGAGACTTTCTTAACTTTCAGTTCCTTGGCCTCGTACAGCGCCATCTTGCTGCCAAGTAGGCTATTGCTAGAGGCCACGCGGAATACAGATTTGAAGCCTTGAAAAGTCACTTTCGGATTGGGCGTAACCGTACCTATCACGATACCGGCATCATTGTAGATGAGCGACGCCGATATCGTTTCACACCTGAGTTGTACGGACCTACTACCCGCCTTGACACCCAGATCGACCAGCTTTTGCGCGACACCGACACCCGAACATGGATCGGTCTGTTCATACTCCATTTGTGCTTCAAACTTGTTTTTCTTACCGCTGATGCCTGAGGGTCGGTCAGCGGGTTACTGAGGCCGATCTTTACCACCTGTGTCTTCTACGACATTGCGAGCGATGGGAATGCTGTCAGCATAACCATCATGAGTTTGGTGCGTCTGTACATGGTGTCTCCTTTTTGTCTGTTTTAATAATGGTGTTATTTTATTATTGATATATAGAGCCGGACGTGGATATCGGGAAGTCTCTTTTCAGATCGAATCCTAGC
This sequence comes from Collimonas sp. UBA1456, assembly GCA_002325825.1. Taxonomy (GTDB): domain Bacteria; phylum Pseudomonadota; class Gammaproteobacteria; order Burkholderiales; family Burkholderiaceae_D; genus Collimonas. The sequence goes on along the minus strand of DCSW01000104.1, from coordinate 5,605 downwards.
AGGGACGGTGCCACATTAAATTCTTTTATTTGATGACTTGCTCGTAAATGCAATGGTGAATCTACATAAATCTAGACGAATGCTGATTATTATCAGACTGATGATGAATTAAATTACCAGCTATAAGATGAGCAAGCATCAAAGCCGATCAATGGCAATCGGGGATGCTCTGGTCCAGATAGCCTTCGAAGACGACATCATTGATTAACCTTCCGTGCTTGCCGGCCCAGTAGTCGGCGCTACTTCATGTCCGCGATAATTGCTGCAAGTAATCACCCAGCTCTGCATCGGCCGGGGCCTTATAGACTTTTTCATCCGAGCCATACTGCGCCGCCAGCGTGCAGACATAGGCCCCGCTTTGCGCCACGCACAAGCTGCGCCCCTTGAATTGCGTCACGCGCTTGATACCGGTGTCGTTGCGCATGATCAGTTTAGGACGCGACTGATAGGTAGTCGATAGCAGCCTGGCGATCGCTCTTAACGCATCGACATCGTTGTTTTTGAGCATCAGCAACAGTACATCGACCTATTGTTGCGCCAATAATTGCTGGCAGTATTTTTCCGTCACCAGAGTGACGTCAAGCTGTTTTGCTAGCTCGGCAGCGACCATGCTGGCAAAACTTTCAGGCGTTCGGTACTTCGCTCCTGCATTGTATTCCGGCACCACGTAGCTGACGCCGACGATCAGTTTTCCAGTTTGCAACGTGCACGCCAGCAATAACAACGCCATGGCATGACGCAAGAACAATGGCGGTGAGTTTATCGCAGCGGCTCAGACGTATTGATAGCGCAATATCCGATGCTTCAGGTTTTCTAGGCTGAACTGATCGATCAACGTGGCCAGGATGTTGGTCATCACGACGACCATATCCGTGGCTTTTCTCTCACATATGCCAGCGCGCGTCCCAGAACCTTGCGGAAACCGATCAGCATTTCCCAACAAGACGTACTCATCACCCGGGCCGCCGATACATGCACCTGTTACACACTTTCAGTAGCATTCAGGACGCTTAACGCGGCTGGGAAAAATTTCGTCAACGCGACCACCACCATGATCGGTATATTACCGAAACCTGTCAGTATCAGAAACAGCGGCACTCAAGTGATCGACGGGATAGATTGTAGAATGATGGTGATGGCCGATTTCAACACTTCACGGAAGAAAAATAGCAAGGCACCGATCAAGCCAAAGCCGATACCGAACAACATCGCCGCCGCATAACCATCGCCGATCCGGGATAAGCTGCCCCCCCACAGTCGGGTACGAAATTCTGGCGTCTGCACTTTTTGCCACAAACGTTCCAGCACCGGCAACACGCCCGACATCAGAGAATCCGGCAAGCACCACGCCGCGACCTGCCGCAGCAGCAAGATCGACAGGATAGCCAGCAACATGGCAAGTTTCTTCGGTAACCCACTAGATGGCTTTGGGTACTCATAAATGAATCAAAACAATATGTATTTATTAAAAGATATATCGGAAAAAACAACTGAAAGAGAACACATAGGCCACTTCAACGCCAGCGCTATTCCCGCGAACCCGGAAATCCATTTTCATGACACTACTCAATTACTGGGGTCCCCACGTTCGCCGGGGCGACATGCTCAAAGCTTGCGATTCTTTTGCCAATCCAGATCGATGGTCGCATTGACGTTGAACGGCTTGCCATCGCGTGTTTTCAGCTGGCCTTGTTCTTGCTGAATGTTGGCCAGCTCCTACGTCGGCGCCAATTCCATCGGGGTCAGCGCGGCACTGAAAGTCTGGCTCTTGATGACGTCGCGGATCACTGTTTCACGTGGTAGGTCGCCCTGCTTAAGCGTCTTTAGGGTTGGCTCGACAATGAAATAGGGACGATCAGCCTGAATGCCGCTGTAGGGTCCTTTTATAACAGATCAATTGCTTCGCGTTGCGCACCCAGCGTTTCTCTGGGGGTAATCACCATCATGCACGGGAGCGGCCAGACTGCGCCGATTCCGTAAATTTGTTTGACCGGCGCCACTAGCTTGGCAATTCTGGCTTGCGGCTCGAACAGGAAGGCCGCATCGACGCGCTTGCCGACCAGCGACTGCACCGCCACTTGCGGACTGGCGTCGAGGATGCCGAACACCTTGCCATAGCCGGCAATCATGCGGCCGATTTTTCCATAGCCCCAAATCACCAGCGTGCGCTCGTTGAAAACATTACCGAGCACATTGTGTTGCGGAAGCGACGACACCTTTTGCCATTGCCCCTGTTGCAGGTTGGCGACGTATCACGGAATCCGACGGCTAGCAGCAATGATCAGAGCGTCCAGGTCAGTTTGACCGGCGCCTTCGGATCGCTGACGCCTTCGACGATGGTGATGGCATTCTCGGTTGCGGATTGCACATCGATATGGCCACTGACCTTGCCGGTATGTGAAATCACTTCAAGGTTCGGCAATTTTTGCAGCAGCGCTCTTGAAAAAACACTGTGTTCACGAATTAGCACTAACACGTCGAATGGCGCCAGCCAGATCGCTAATTGTCCTATTCCACGCGTAGGATTGTCGAACACTTTTACATCATGGCCATCCAGCATTTTGAAACACTCGAGACGGCGGACGCTGTCTTGAAAATCATCCAATATGGCAATTTTCATGGCGATTTCCACATCAGGAAGTTGAAGAAAAAACATGTAAAAATGGCTAAAAACTCGGCATTACGTAATAAAGCAACAGCATCCGGAAAATGTAAAATACCTTACTACAAAATTTGGTAATTTTCATTACAAATCGGGTGTAAAATCGCTTCACTTCTTCAGGAACAAAAGAGACAACATTAGCCTTCGCATGCGCCATCTGTCGCCAATAAGAGCAACAAGCGAACGCCTCTCTAAGCCAGGTCCATTATTTTATTTTCGCTGTCGGCGGTCATCTACCGACAAGCTGCTGATAGCGATTAGCATCGAATCCGAGTAAAGCCAGAAACGCCTGGCAATTCCGCTTCCCGAGCGCCACACTGGAATGAAAATACTTCTTTATTGGTATTGGATATGGTTTTTCATAATTCAACCACTGATGGGCGGCGTCGCCGCACTTAATGCACCCGCCTACGTCAACCAATCAAAGCTGGTCAACTGAGTCACCGAAGTCGCCGCGCTGACCAAGCCCTGAGTGGATCTACTGGTGTGATGGCTCGCAAGCCAAATACGATCGTCTGTACGGCGAGATGGTGGCTGCCGGTACTATCAAAAAACTCAACCAGGAAAAACGTCAGAATAGCTATTCTGACTGCTCCGACCAGTCCGACGTGGCGCGCGTCGGAGACCGTACATTCATCTGCTCGGCCAACAAGGAAGACGCCGAACCGACCAGTACTTGGACAGATCCAGCTGAAAAGCGCGGCACGCTGCATGGTCTGTTCGACGATTGCGTGCAAGGCCCCACCATGTATGTGGTGCCGTTTTCGATGGGCCCACTGGGTAGCCGATTGCACACATCGGCGTTGAACTTGTCTGACCCGCCTTACGTCGCCGTTAACATGTGCATCATGACCCGCATGGGCAAAGCCGTGTATGACGTGCTTGGCATCGATAGTGAATTTGTGTCGTGCGTGCACAGCGTCGGTGTGCCGCTGGCAGAGCTCGCCAGAAAGACGTGGCGTGGCCTTGCAATCCAACCAAGTTCATCGTTCACTATCAGGACACTCGCGAAATCTGGCCCTACGGCTAGGGCTATAGTTGAAATGCGCTGCTATGCAAGAATAGGTGGCGTCGCTACTTTCTGGCAATATCTTGTCGTATGCTGCGCCTTCGCTGAAGCAAGCCTGATGTTGATATCGCGCCGCTCAGATAATCATTTGATCTGCCAGACATAATCAAGATTAATATATGTTTTATTCGACAACGTCATGTTTCTATCTCATTTGAAATTTGTCATTGTTCTTTCATATAGCAAATATCGTATTTATAAATATTTTCTTTTACCAAACCATCCTTTTTCTATTCAGCCAAGAATAATTAACGAATGACCGACCATGAGTTTTCTAACGCTTGATTTGAATCTGCTACGCGTCTTCGATGCCGTCATGACGGAACAAAACCTGACGCGTGCAGCCAGCCGCCTGGCCATGACGCAACCGGCGGTTTCGAATGCATTGAAACGCCTGCGCGACACTCTCAACGACGAGTTGCTGATCCGCACCGCGCACGGTGTCAAGCCAACCCAGCACGCGGAAGAATTGTGGCCGGTGGTACGACGCGCATTGATCGATCTGGAAACCGCGATCACTCCGGAAACCTTCGATGTCGCGCGCGCACGCATCACCTTCCAGATGGCCATGGCGGACGCCACAGCTGTCCTATGGCTACCTGGGCTGGTGCGCACTATCGAACGCGATGCCCCACAATTGAATATCCGCATGGTGCCGCTGATGACCCGCGATCCGCGCCAGATACTGTTGCACGGCGATGTCGATCTGGCAGTGGGCTTCTTTCCTGGTGTGGCGGCACAGTTGGCTGGCGGCCAGACTACCAGCGCTTCGCAGATCCATCATGAGCGACTCTACACTGGCGAATATGTGTGCGTAATGCACAAGAATCACCCACTGGCCAACCAGATGCTGACATTGGACAACTACTGCGCATCGCATCACCTGCTAGTCAGCTTTTCCGGGCGCGCCCATGGTTTGATCGATGAAACGCTGGCAGCGATGGGCCGTGAGCGACGCATCCTGCTGACCGTCAACCAGTTCTTTACCGCCGGCCGCGTGGTCGCTAGTTCAGATCTGTTGACGGTATTGCCGCGCCATCTGATCGGCGCCACCGGCATGACCGATGTCCTGGTTGCGCGTGAATTACCTTTCCCGACGCCAGCGGTGCACGTCGACATGCTGTGGCACCAGCGGGATGTGCGTAATCCGGCGCACAAATGGCTGCGCAGTCACCTGAGCGCGACCTCGCATGAGAAATTCAGTCTGATTGATCCGGAAGAAGACTAATCATCGCGGCACAAAACCTAGGATGGGCAAGCTTTTTTGTCCATGCGTCCGCTAGATTCATTCCGCCCACGTCATAACTGCAATCCCTCACGCTTTCACATCTACTCCACGCTGAAATTACAACAACTGGCGATACTGCTGCTCCAATAGTTGCGGAATCGCTGAATAGATCGGCCACAGGCTTGCATATAGGGTAACATTTTTGGGATTCTGTAGATGCCGGTGCGTCGCCCCAACCATCCCGACGACCGTCTCTAGCGATTCGCTTTTACCTAGCGCATACAAACCAAGCAAGGCGACGCCAAAACGCCAAAACAGGATAATTCAACGCTCTCCGGCATCACTACTACTTCACGACTGAAAATATCCACCATGATCTGCCTTCACAAAGCCGCCGGTGGCCATTATGCGTTGCGTTGCGTCGGGCCGATCAAATCCTCGACCGTCGGCAAGATACGGATGAAACAGTAAGCCTTCGGAACCGGCAGCGACAGTTGCGGCAATATATGATCAAGGCTTCTTAAGGATCGAGCACGGCTTCCCTTGTAGTCCTTCCCCTAAATCAAGACATTTTGGATACGTAATTTTCTGTTGTTTTGCATTATTAAACGATAGGGTGGAGTGGCATGAAGAAGTCGCGATTTAG